>CAJXAT010000072.1 GCA_913050055.1 uncultured Flammeovirgaceae bacterium
CTTCAATAAAATTAACGGTGCTCCGACGAAGGGAACCACTTATCTTTCACTCCTTAATACACCTCAACCCAACATCCTACTCATCATACTCGAAAGTTTTACCACCAAAGGAGTGGAAGTATTGGGAGGAGCCAAATCCGTTACTCCAGAACTTAATAAACTCAGCAAAGAGGGTATTTTATTTTCACAGTTCTATGCCTCAGGACATCGTTCAAACAAAGGAATCGGGAGCCTATTCAGTAGTTATCCTGGATTACCTTACAACGCTATTATTGAGAACCCTTTCAAGACTGAAAAGTTACCTCACCTAATAAAATCATTGAAAGAGCAGGATTACCAAACTGCGTTTTACTACGGAGGGGAAATTGATTTTGCCAACTTTAGGGCTTATTTTAATCAAGGAAAAGCAGATAAAATTATAAGCAAATTGGACTTTGATTTTTCAAGTAATAATACCAAATGGGGAATTCATGATGATGTTGTCTTCGATACTCTATTTAATGATCTTAAGCAGTAAGAGACACCTTTTTCCATACCCTATTCACCTTAAGCAGCCATGAACCCTTTGACATTCCCTTATTGTGGCTCGGGGAAGCACTTGCTGTGACTGATACGGTAATTTCAAGTATTAGCTGTCAATTAGACTTAGCACCGACCTTGCTGACCCAATTAAATATCAATCATCCTGAATATGTATACGCTAGAAATATGCTATCCATACATTATGAGCCGCGGGCATATTATGTCTATGGAGATGGTTTTGAACTCGTATCTGATTCAATATCACAAGTCTACAATGGCGAGATTAATGCCTACATACATCAGTACCCTTCAGATACACTACCTGATTACTGCAGATCGATTTATCAGTTTATTTCAAATGATTTCATCTCGAAGTAAAGAACAGAAGGGTCCTCATTCGGAATTTCAGTAGGACTTTTTAAGAGGTGACAAAACGCCATCAGAACGAGGGGGTTTAACCACTATTCCTTATTCAGTAATTTTTTCGGCTAAAACCGTCACTTTATTGTTCAACACCTCCACAACTCCACCATCTACTTCCATCTGAACTTCCTCTGACTTATTGTTGATCGTTTTAACAAAGATAATATTTCCTTTACCCAACGTCGAAACTAAAGCCGCATGATTATTCAAAATCTGAAAGGATCCATCAGTCCCTGGAAAGATAGCGCTTGTGGCCTCTCCTTCAAATACCTTTTTGTCCGGTGTTACAATTTCAATAAACATATCTTAAGCTACCTCAGCCAATAATTTCTCACCTTTTTCAACTGCTTGCTCAATAGTACCTACCAAATTGAACGCTGCTTCTGGTAAATTATCATGCTTACCATCCATAATCTCATTAAACCCTTTGATAGTTTCATTGATGTCTACCAATTGTCCCGGCAAACCTGTGAATGCCTCTGCAACGTGGAATGGCTGCGATAGGAATCGCTGTACTCGCCGCGCTCTATGAACAATCAATTTGTCTTCATCACTCAGCTCATCCATGCCTAAAATGGCAATGATATCTTGTAATTCTTTGTATCTCTGGAGCAATTCTTTTACATTTTGCGCACAAGTGTAATGCTCATCCCCTAAAATCTCTGCACTCAATATCCTTGAGGTGGAATCCAATGGATCCACTGCGGGGTAAATGCCCAATTCTGAAATTTTTCTTGAAAGTACCGTGGTAGCATCCAAATGTGAAAACGTAGTCGCCGGAGCTGGATCGGTTAAGTCATCCGCAGGTACATATACCGCTTGAACTGAAGTAATAGATCCATTCTTTGTAGATGTAATTCTTTCTTGCATTACTCCCATCTCGGTTGCTAAAGTAGGTTGGTATCCCACAGCTGAAGGCATTCTACCTAGGAGTGCTGATACCTCTGAGCCGGCTTGTGTAAACCTGAAAATATTGTCGACAAAAAAGAGGATATCACGCCCTTTTCCTGTTCCATCTCCATCACGGAAATATTCTGCAATGGTCAGCCCTGATAAAGCCACCCGAGCTCTAGCCCCTGGAGGTTCATTCATCTGCCCAAACACAAAAGTAGCTTTTGATTCCTTCAAGTTTGCCGTTGTTACCTTAGACAAATCCCATCCACCATTTTCCAATGATTCTTTAAAATCACCTCCATAGTTTACGATTCCCGCTTCGATCATTTCTCTCAGCAAATCATTTCCTTCTCTGGTTCTTTCACCCACACCTGCAAAAACCGAGAGTCCAGAATAAGCCTTTGCTATATTATTGATCAACTCTTGAATTAATACGGTTTTTCCAACACCCGCACCACCAAACAAACCAATTTTACCACCTTTGGCGTAAGGCTCAATGAGGTCAATTACTTTAATACCTGTGAAAAGAACTTCGGAAGCCGTAGATAAATCTGCGAATGCAGGGGGCTGTCTGTGGATAGATAATCCTTCTTTACCTTCTGGCTGAGGCAATCCATCTATGGCTTGTCCAACAACATTAAAAAGTCTTCCTTTAATATCACCTCCGATGGGCATTTGAATGGGCGCAGCTGTGTCGCTCACGATTTGGCCTCTTCTCATTCCATCAGTTGCGTCCATTCCGATGGTTCTAACTGTGTTCTCTCCAAGGTGCTGTTGTACCTCCAAAACAACTACCGTCCCATCTTCACGTTTGATCGTAAGGGCGTCTAATATTTTGGGCAGCTTGCCACCATCAAAACGCACATCCACCACTGGGCCAATTATTTGTGTGATTTTTCCTTGATTTGCCATTATACTCTAGATGAATTAATTATGTTAAAATTTGTCTGCAAAATTAGGCTAAAAATTATTGGATGACAAAGTTGATTTAATAAACTTAGTTTTTAGAAAAAAAGCCATCAACTTTAATCCAAAGTCCCCCTTTCTCTGTCAAAAACTATTTAAATTAGATAATAAATACGAGATTCGGCAGCTGTTGAATGCCTGAAAATTTAGTCCGAAAGGTAAAATTTTGATTGAGGCAAGGCAGGTTCAATCAAGATTAAGCTTTAAGAAATTGTAGTATTAAATCTCACCATAATTCTATAAAATAGTTCCAATGAAATCATCTAAAAGACAATTTATCAAGCAAATGTCACTGGGCCTTATAAGTACCCAACTCCCCTTTCTATCAAATGCGAAAGGTATCTTTTTTGAGCACCTCGGAAAAAAACTTAACCTTTCATTGGCACAATGGTCCCTCCACAATGCTTTTGAATCGGAGACTTTAGATCCTGTTTTATTTTCCGAAATCTCTAAAAAAGAGTTTGGTATTCCTGCCGTAGAATACGTAAATACTTTTTATAAAGATAAAGGTAATGACGAAATATTTTGGATCAATATGAAAGAAAGATCTGATGCGCTCACAGTTCAAAATTTACTGATAATGGTCGATGAAGAAGGTGATTTGGGAGGCGAGGATAATCAACTCAGACAAAAAGCCGTTGAAGATCATTATAAATGGATCCATGTGGCTAAAATTATGGGGTGTCATTCGATACGGGTTAACGCCTTCGGAGCATCCGATCCCTCGATTTTTAAAGCCTCTTTGATCGACGGGCTAAGTCAGCTTGCAAACTACGCAGCTAAAGAAGAGATCAATATTTTAATTGAAAACCACGGGCTGTTCAGTTCAAATGCCCAACTCATTAGCTCTATCATCAAAGAGATCAATCTACCCAACATAGGTACTTTACCCGATTTTGGAAACTGGTGCCTGAGCGCTCAATGGGGAAGTACTCAAGATGGTTCTTGCCTTGAAATGTATGATCCCTACCTCGGCGTTGAAACCCTACTGCCCTATGCTCAAGGAGTAAGCGCCAAAGCTTATAACTTTCATGCCAATGGGGTGCATCGTAATTTTGATTACGAAAAAATGCTCCTTTTAGTTAAAGCCCAAAATTTTAATGGTCACATTGGCATCGAATATGAAGGGACAGAACTTAGTGAGGCCGATGGTATTAGGGCCACTAAAAAACATTTAGAAGACGTTTGGGAAAAAATATGGATGATTTAACACATCTCTTATTTTAACTTTCCTGATCGAAATACAGTTTATAATAATTTTTGCCACGGACCTCATCATAACCCCTTTCAATCTCTTGCCTTTGACCATGGACATACACATGAAAATTGCGGTCCAGTTTAATGACCGATTTGATGTATTTCTTGGCCGCCTTGAAAGCAGGTTTTGAAATTTCAAATTGTTCGCTCATAGCTTCGATCTGATGCTTCCCCTCAAAGCTGTCTTTGAAGCTATTAAATGCAGCCTTTATCTCTGTCGAGGCCAATACTTCCTCCTCAAATTCAGATTGGTCAAATGATTGCTTTTCACTAAAATAATCTACCGTCTTATTGAGTAAATCCACTTGGTCCATTTTAGCCATCTCGTCTAAGCCTTTTAACGCAAAATCTTTACAAAGGTTCATTGTGTTTTTGGTTTGATAAAACTCATTTTCAAGAGGCCTGATCATTAAAAACTGATCGCGCCAGTATTTGATATTGGAATGATTTTGAAATACTTTCAAAATCATATCATTTGGATCCGAATCCGAAATAATTAAAGCTCCCTTGTTGAGGTCTTTAATACCAATACCCTCATTCAAAGTCATGGTTAATTGATCACCCATCAGCGAAGATTCGATAAAAGATTGCTTACCATCTATCTTAAATATGCCCACAGCTTGACAAGGCTTTTGATCATAGATGATCTGATCAAAAGCTGTCACGTATACCTCTCCCTCACTGATATTTTTTTCTGAAGCAGCAAACACTTTCATTACGCCAACCGTCATCTCATGAAAATTACTAACTCCTCCAAAATAATCCAGCAACAGCTTTCTCACGGGATTCAGCTCAATATTTACATCGTGATCAAAAATGAATTCTCCTTGCGAGGCGATGATTCGAGGGAGTAAAATTTGAGCTACCTCATGAGACAAAGTTGCCCCAATCTCTACAGCCATGGATGCCATGATACAATCTGGAGCATGATAATGGGAAATAAACTTATGAGCGGATGCTCCACTGATTTCAATCATATTATTCTATTTATTGTACGGTTGCATTTAAAATAATTCGAAATGCAGTTCCCTTATTCAATGCTGAGTTCTTAATTAAAATCCTCCCACCATGGTAGTCTTCGATGATCCGTTTGGTCAGGGTCAGCCCCAGACCCCATCCTCTATTTTTAGTAGTGAACCCGGGCTTAAAAACTGTTCTCATTTTATTCGGTGCAATACCATTGCCCTCATCTTCGATATCAATCATTAATTTATCTACTCCTGAACAAAACATCGAAATTTGAATATGACCCACACCCGCCATCGCATCTACGGCATTCTTGATTAAGTTTTCAAGAACCCAAGAAAAAAGTTCAGAATTCATGTTTAAACGAATATGTTCGGCTTTCTGTGCCTGAAAGTCGATCGTTACCTTTTTGCTTATCCTTGTTTTAAGATAATCAACAGATAATTTAACCTGTTCATAAATATTAAAAGATGCCATCTTAGGCATACTCCCAATACTGCTAAACCGTTGGGTGATGATTTCAAGACGTTTGACGTCTTTGTCTAGCTCTTTTATGTAGGGATCTTCCATATATTTCTCTTTGAAATATTGTCCCCATGCCATCAAAGAAGATATGGGAGTTCCTAATTGGTGGGCGGTTTCCTTAGCCATACCCACCCAAATCTGATTCTGCTCTGACAACCTTGAATAATTAAAAACAGTAAATACAATGAGCACAAAAACAAAAATAACAGCCAATTGAACATAAGGATAATAACGCAACTGCACCAAAAGGTTTGATTCCTCAAAATAAATCATGGTTTGTCCATACTGATTGCCTTGGGCATCGACTAGATTAACAACGATGGGCGATTTGGTCAATCCCATTTCATTAATCTTCTGTACTAAATAAGATGCTCGCTCCTCTGAATCTATGATGAGGTCTGCCTCAGGTAAGTTTTTATAAAAAACAGGGGTTCCACTCTCATTGGTTAAAATAACGGGAATGGTCGTGTTCGCTTGGATAATTTCTTCCAAAGCAAAAAGGGCATTTTGATTGTTCTCATGCTCATTCGCGATAAACTCAAGCGCTTTGGCATATAAATTCACTTGCCAATCCTCTCTTTTTTTGATTTCTTTAACCAGCTGGTTTGTATAGCGTACCGATCCAAAACCTATGCTTAAGGAAAGGGCAAGAATAATCCATTTTTGCATGGATCCAGAGGTGTATACGTCTATGGCATTAAGTATTTGAAAGCGATTCATTGGATAATTCTGTCGCCTAAGATACTAAAAAAGCCCTTGAAATGTGTTAGTCACTAGTCATAAACCATTTGGCTAAAATTTTCCAATTGACCTTGGTGCCGTGCATTAAAATTCCGACCCGATAAATACGACCCGCTATCCACAAAGTAAATAGGAAACCCAAAATCAACATGAACATGGAAAATATCAATTCCCAAGGTGCCACACCAAAAGGAATCCGCATCATCATGATAATGGGTGAGGTAAATGGCATGATTGACATCCAAAAAGATACGCTTCCATGAGGGTCCTGTAAAACCAGACTCAAGCTGATAATGGAAATGATCAGTGGCGCCGTCACGGGTAACATAAATTGCTGGGCATCTGCGTCACTTTCAGAGGCTGAACCAATTGCAGCAAATAACGCTCCATACAGTAAATATCCACCAATGAAATAGAATAAGAAAGCAGACAATACCAAAGTCATATTAATTCCACCCAAAGCAGATAAGGCAGTTGCCATCATATCCGCTTCCGAGGACATCTCACCATTTGCAGCACCCATCTCCAGCGCCTCTGGACTCATAAATACTGAAATCAACATAGAGATACACCCGGTCAATATAATCCAAAGCACAAACTGGGTCAACCCCACCATCGCAATCCCTATAACTTTACCCATCATGAGTTCAAAAGGCTTGACTGAAGACAATACAATTTCTACAATTCGGCTACTCTTTTCTTCGATAACGCCACGCATACACATGGCACCGTAAATAAAAACAAACATATAGATCAAAAGAGAAGCAATGTATCCTATGATAGTGGCTGCTCCTGAACTGCTTTCTTGTTCTCCACCGGAATTACTCAAATTAATGGTGTTTAAATCAATATTTACTTCAAACGAATCAATCACCTCTTTGTCCAAACCAGAGGCCAATAATCGTAAAGATTCGATGTGCAACTCTAGGGTATTTTCGATAGATGAAAGGGTTGATATACTCTGATTAGAAGCTCCATAGAGTGCAAATCCCTTAGGCTCATTGAGCTCAAATTCAGGTATATAAATCAAGCCATCGACATCATTTTCCAATAAATCACTTTTAGCTATGTCGAGATTAGTCGAAATGTATTCATAGCTCACTTCATTATCTGAGACAAATACAGCTCCCATAAAACCACTCTCATCAATCACCTGAAAGGATTGATTTCCCTGCGTATTTAAGGCAAAGTAAGTAGGTAAAAACATGACGGCACCCATTAAAATGGGCCCTAAAAAAGTAGCTATTATAAAAGACTTCTTTTTAACTCTTGTCAAGTATTCACGGAAAATGATCAGGCTGACTTTATTCATGACTTGGAGATACTTTTGAAATGAAAATTTCATTGATGGTCGGTATTTTCTCTGAAAAGGCAAATAATTGTACCGATACAATAAGTTGTGCAATCAAGTCATTGGGCTTTGATACCTGATGAAATTTAATATGCGCCCTCTTTAAATCTCCTTCCAGATCTGTTTGACTCAACACATCAACAGATTCTTTTGTTGGCAAGATTCCCGTATAATCAATGATATATTGTCCTTTTTTGTGCTCCTCCTTGATTTGCTTAACGGATCCATCTAATATTTTTTTAGACTGGTTAATCAGTGCAATGTTGTCACAAAGCTCTTCAACTGACTCCATCCGATGTGTAGAAAAAATAATGGTTGCCCCTTTATCTCTCAACTCCAATATTTCGTTTTTAATCAAATCTGCATTGACCGGATCAAACCCTGAAAAAGGCTCATCCAATATGAGCAACTTGGGCTCATGCACCACCGTTGCGATGAACTGTACTTTTTGAGCCATCCCTTTGGACAAATCCTCTACATTCTTATTCCACCAGGACTTCAGATCGAGCTTTTCAAGCCATATTTTAATTCTTTTCACCGCCTCTGTTCTTGACAGACCTTTCAATTGAGAGAGGTAAATGAGTTGCTCACCTACCTTCATCTTCTTGTACAGTCCCCGCTCCTCTGGCAAATAACCGATCTTCCTCACCAGATCATAGGTGATCTCTTCCTTATTTAGAAATACCTTCCCTTGATCCTGATGGATGATCTTGGTGATGATACGAATCAATGTTGTTTTTCCCGCTCCATTCGGGCCCAATAACCCAAAAATGCTTTTATCGGGAATGGTTAGACTGACATCAGAAAGGGCCTGATGTCCACCGTATGCTTTGCTGATGTGATCAATTTTAATGAGATCCAAAATCTTCTTTTTTAATTGTTTCAATAGATACGATAACTTCCATTGTATTATTGAATTTCAAAGATAATGAATGTAAAACATCTAGTAACTCTATAGTTATCATTCAAACTCAACAGATAATAATTTGATTAATAATTGTCATGAACTCATTATTTCAGGGACCAATATCTACCATCCATTGCACTCAGATTCTATTACCTTAATCGCAGTTTTACTAAGTTCTTCACCCAAACAGGCCTCAATTTTGTGATAGGAAATATATATTTGAGTTGGTTCTCAATTTCCTCATCATTATGAAAAAAAATCTCGCTAGACTCTTTACCTTTTATGCAGCCTTTTTATTCATACTCACGTTTTTAATTTTTTTCCCATTATTTTTCTTAAGCGCTCAAAAGGAAAAATGGCACGGCCTTGCCCTCCGAGTAAATTATCTCTGGGCACGGCTCTATTTTCCGCTCATTTTTTTAAAAGTGCAGTTTGATATTCAATTCGATTTAATCAAAAACCAACAATATATCTTGTGTGCCAATCATTTTTCATATTTAGACATTCCTGCGATTGCAAGAATTCCCACATATACCAAATTTATTGGGAAAAGCTCTATCGCCTCTGTTCCCTTTTTTGGTTATATGTTTAGAAAAATTCATATCCCCGTCAATCGATCTAACTCAAAAAGTCGAGGACAAAGCATACTTCAAGCTCGGAAAGCCCTTGATATGGGTTATGGGCTCAGTTTTTTCCCTGAAGGAGGCATTAAAACAAAAAATCCTCCTCAGATGACTCCTTTTCTTGATGGCGCCTTCAGAATTGCGATTGAAAAGCAAATTCCGATCATTCCAGTCACCTTCCATGATAATCACAAAATTCAGCCCGATGAACCTGAATTTAATATTTTACCGGGTAAAATGCGCATCGTATTACATCCCCCAATCCTACCTGTGACCCAAGATGAAGCAGAAATTAAGGCTTTCAAAAAAAAAGTATTTGATATAATCCAATCTGAGTTGAATTCAAAGCAAGATTTTATCTAAATTTGAAGTAAATGTAATATGAATATTGACAAGGAAACCATTCAAAAGCTGGCCCATTTAGCTCGATTAGAGGTAACTCCAGATAAAGAAGCTGCGCTTATAGCAGACATGAAGCACATTATTTCTTGGGTAAAAAAACTAGAAGAGCTCGACACCACTGGGATTGAACCTCTCACCCATATGTCTTTTGAATCAAACGTTTTCAGACCTGACGAACCGAAAAACGAACTGACCCACGAGGCATTGCTGAGAAATGCTCCCGACCACCAAGATGGCTTTTTCAAGGTTCCCAAAGTTTTAGACTGAAAATAGCAACATGATGCCCCAATTCAATAGCCTATCCAAAGTACTGCTAGGCATCTATTGTAGCCTAATTGTCATGCTCATCGCATTTAATTATATCGGTGCCGACCTCTACCTCAACTGGGAAGTTACCAGCACCCTTAAAAAGGAACCGTTTGATTACCTCACCTTCAATAAAGGACCGTTTGATTTTGTTCTTTCCTCTTATATCTATTTTATCAATGAGTCCTTTCAAGGGGGTAATATTGAACCTCCTTTGATAATCAGCTGGACGTTAACCCTCCTTATTTGGATTTTTTTATGTGGCCTCTTAGCCTTTAGCACCTACCTCAAAAGACTTGGTTTTATTGTTTTTTCAGGGATGAGTCTTTTATTTATCAATTATATAGATCTGGATTCTATAGGTTTTTTTGGCGCTCAGTTGGGTGATAAATGGATGACCTTGCTTTGGGTTTTGATCTGTCTCGGACCGACCTACTATTTTCATGCCTTTAACCCGAAGCCGTCCTTCTTGAAAAAATGGATGATTATTGTCCTGATCACGGTAAGCTTTCTTGCCCTTTGTGTAAATGAAAACCCTCAGTTTCTGGAAGGATTCATGGCGGGCTCTCATCTGGGTGTTGCGAGCCTGACATTTATATTCATCTGCTTTATTGCCGAAGAAATTCTTTTCGCGCTATTATATATTCTGACCCAAACCAGAGGATCCGCCAATAACCTGAAGCATTTGATCTCCTTTGGCGTTCTTTACCTGGGAGGATTGGGCTTGTATTGGGCTACTCAAGCGGGGCTATTACATTTTAATTTTGATGTTATCAATCCTCTTTATCTTTTGATTTATTCGGCTGTGATTGGTATCGTAACCATCCCTTACAAGCAGATTATTCTGAACAAAATATTACAACGCGAATTCGATATTACTTGGCTTTTCTTTTTACTCGGCTGTATCGCTTTAAGCTATTTGAATTTAGGCTTGACCCATGGCAATGATCCTTCCTATGATGGTATGAGTTATCTAATTCTATATACTCACCTGGGATTCGGATTTATGTTTATCCTTTATCTCATTTTTAACTTTATTGATCCTTTGGTCAGGGGCATGCAAGTATATAAGATTGTGTATATAAATCGAAATTTTCCTTATGTCTCGTCAAAATTAGGAGGACTGATCGTATTACTGGCTTTTTTTCTGATTGCCAATAAGGGCCCTTATCAAAAACTGGTAGCAGCTGAGTACAATTACACGGGTAACTTCCATCAAGCAGCAGGTAATTTACCTTTGGCCGTAGCCTATTACGAGCAAGGAAATATTTTTGCTTGGGACAATCATTATTCCAATTATCGCTTGGCCAAATATTATACTCAAAAAAATAATTTTGATGAATCGCTTTATCGCTTTTACCGAGCCACTAAAAAAAATGAAACGCCCTTCGCTTATCTCAACGCAGCACAAGCCTACAGCAAAAATGACGAGCCTGCCCGTTCTCTTAGTCTGCTCAACGAAGGGCTCGCCGACTTCCCGAAGTCTGCAGAAATCCGTAATAATTTAGCTATTCAATATTTTAATACCGGTAATATAAAATCTGCAAGAAAAATAATTAATGAAGCCGGAACGACAGATCAATGGAACCAAGCCATCGAAGTGAATAAGTCATTTATGAATCTCTATGAATGGGACCAAACAATCTATGACGCTGCCTCACTTCCGCTCAAGACCAATATGCTGGGTGGGCGACTGAAAGTCGGCCAGTACTTCGATCCTCAACTAGAACCACTTCTGTTCACTCCCGTGAATCTACACTCCCTTTCCCTTTTGGTCAATGCCAACTTGATGGGCAACCAAACCACGTTGCACCTCATCTCTGACACCCTCTTGCAAACCATCAAATCAGGTGATTGGAACCGCGCTATTTTAGAATCTCAAGCCTTAGGGTTGTACCGAACGGGCTACATTAACCAGGCATTTAGGAAGTTAGATGTATTAATGACGCTTTCAAATAGTATAGAAAAAGGAAGCGTTTTAGAAATGATGGGAAAAATGGCATTACAAAACTCCGCTCCAAAATTAGCTATCGAACTATTCAAAAAATCAAAAATATATGGCAATTTAAACAGTGATCACAATATCATGATTGCCGCTCTCGAGAGTCAAAACTGGTCCTTGGCCAAATCATCTTTGAAATCCTTGATGGAAAAAAACAGTGAGGAGTTCTCCCTCGGCGTACTCATTGATCCAATCATCGAAGGTCGAAATGATGAAAGCATTGCCTATTTTTATTACCGCCCTGAGGCTTTTGAATGGGCTAATACCACCCTATTATCTTCATTCAATCCCCACGATTTACAGACAATATGGAAGAAATATAGGCAACAGTTGATCTCTGCAGGTCGCCAAGATGAAATTGAGGGAATTCTTAAAGATCTCTTGCCATCACTCCCCGATGCTCGCAAAAAAATCCTTAAAAATGAGCTTTTACCTCACAGTAAAGAGCCCAACATAGCTGAGAATGCCTTTGACGAATTAGGCATAATAAATAGGGTAAATGAAGCCAATGCGGACTTAGATTCAATGTACAACATACTGGTTGAGGCCATAGAAATTAATCCTTACTCTGTTCCCCTCTTAAAAGCTTATTGTTTTACCTCTATAAAAATAGGATTACCAGAATATGCTGATAGTGGCTACATGCGTCTCATGGAACTCCTTTCTACCCAAGAAATGAATACTTTTGCTGCACATTATTATGATGCGCAGCAGCAGCGAAAATCACGAGCAGGGGCCTGGCAACGATACTAAAATATAACACATGAAAATATTTTATTTTGGAGAAGATCACCTCACCCCTCATTTGGCTCTTCAAATGGCAAATAACAAAATCACTTGTGAAATTGGAAAGCGTGCTAAGGTTAACATTCAGAAAAGTAGAAAAAACGCACTGGACATAGCTCATAGTGAACGTACTGTTTATGGCATAAATACCGGATTTGGCCCTCTTTGTGATACTAGAATTTCAAAAAAACAAATCAAACTACTTCAAAAAAATATTTTAAAAAGCCACAGTGTTGGCGTCGGTCCAATCGTCCCTGACCTCATTGCAAAATTAATGCTCATCACTAAAGTAAATGCACTGAGTATGGGCTATTCTGGCATTTCTTTGGAAGTGCTTGAACGCATCGTATTCTTTATTCATCACGAAATAATTCCTGAGGTACCCTCCCAAGGATCTGTTGGTGCTTCGGGAGATTTGGCTCCCTTAGCACATCTATTCCTTCCCATCATAGGATTGGGGAAAGTAAAAGTGGATGGGAAAATCATCTCCGCTGCTAAAATGCATAACCTATATCATTTAGACCCCTTACCGCTGGGGGCAAAGGAAGGATTAGCATTGATCAATGGTACTCAGTTCATCTTGGCTTATGCCGTACTCGGGCTCAGTCGTTTTTATAATTGTCTTGAGGCTGCCGATATTGTCGGTGCCATGTCCTTAGAAGGTTTGTTAGGATCTATATCTCCGTTCACCAAAGAACTGCATGAACTAAGGCCCTTTGAAGGGTCTCAGCTCGTCGCTGCTCGAATGAACACCTTACTTAGCGGTTCTGAAATGGTCGCCTCCCATGAAGATTGTGACCGCGTACAAGATCCTTACTCTTTAAGATGCATTCCACAAGTACATGGGGCCTCAAGAAACGCGTGGTCCCATTTAAATGAATTGGTCATCACCGAATTAAATTCTGTCACGGACAATCCTATTATATTAAATGCCCAAACATCTATCAGTGGTGGTAATTTTCATGGCCAATTGCTAGCGATGCCCCTAGATTATGCAGGTTTAGCTGCTGCCGAAATTGGAAACATTTCGGACCGAAGAACTTACCTTCTATTGGAAGGGAAAACCGCGGGCTTGCCCCGTTTGTTGATGAAAAATACGGGAATCAATTCTGGATTTATGATTCCGCAATACACCTCAGCCGCGCTGGCAAGTGAAAACAAGGGTTTGTGTTGGCCTGCAAGTGCGGACAGTATTCCTACCTCACTGGGACAAGAAGATCATGTCAGTATGGGATCCATCAGTGGGCGAAAACTCAATACCATTATTTATAATTTAGAAAACATCCTAGCCATAGAACTGATCTGTGCCGCGCAAGCTTTTGACTATCATAAGCCCTTAAAGTCAGGCTTGATATTGGACCATTGCCATGAATTAATAAGAACTAAAATTAATCACGCAGAGGAAGATCGCATTTTTTCAGAGGATATTAAACTACTGTCATTTAAACCATTATAGTAATATAGATAACTTAAACCAGAATAAGTATCACACCTATCCTTTGATGTTATAATAAAATTCTCATTTTGAGTCTGTAAATTATCTATATTCGATATACTAATTAATGATTTATCAAAATAAACTTTTGATTCTTGTCTTAATGAGTCTCTTTTATAATGAACACTAGGATCTAAAAATTCACTGGAATAATATAACTGAGTCCATCCAATACCATTATATGATTGGTAGTGAGGTCCAATTAAGTTTTGGTCACTAAATTCATAATCAATAGCTTGTACAGATACCTCAAACATATCTAAAGCTAATTCATAGTAATATGCATTGGTACTGTCTTGCTCTAATTCATTTAAATTCACAGTTTCAAAAGCATTCCAACCCTGATATATATATTCTTGATAATCTAGGATTTGCTCTTCTTCCTGATAATCAGAAACAATATCAGAGCATGATATCATAAACATTATAAATATAAACGAAAATAATTTTTTCAT
>CAJXAT010000073.1 GCA_913050055.1 uncultured Flammeovirgaceae bacterium
TTTTATATCAGACCCTAAAATCATGATTATTTTTAGACCTCGTGATTACTTATAAGAAGCTATCTAAAATATTATTTAATAGAATTAATTAGTATCAAATAATAAAATGACTAAATCAAGCTCCTCCTTTTTTAACCTCATATGTAACCTCATCATCCCCACGATTATATTGACTAAGTTCAGTTCAGAAAGTACACTAGGTTCATTTTATGGTTTATTGATTGCCTTAAGTTTTCCCATATTTTATGGACTTTCAGAATTGTATTTTAATAAGAAAATTAACTTTTTTTCTGTCTTGGGACTCATTAGCGTATTGCTTACCGGTGGCATAGGTATATTTCAGTTTTCAGCCAGTTGGTTGGCCGTAAAAGAAGCCTTTATACCTGGTATTATCGGCGTTGCTGTGATTATCTCTACTTACACAAAGTATCCATTACTCAAATTGTTTTTTGAAGAAACATTAAATATTGAGGGACTAAGAGAAAAACTCACGCCCTCTGAAAACGAATGGTTTAATACAAGATTCCAATTTAGTTCACTCCTTTTAGGAGGTACTTTTTTCATTTCCTCTTTTCTTAATTTTTGCTTGGCCACATGGATTGTTGTGAGTGATCCCGGTACAGAAGCCTTTAATCAGGAGCTCGGACTGATGAACTTATTAAGTTTACCCATTATTGCACTCCCTATGATGATCATTCTTATTGTCATCATGTGGTACTTACTTAATGACACTTTAAAAAAAGTAGAATTAACCTGGGAAGAATTTTTAACTCTCAAGGACAGCTGAGGCGCTTGATCTATAAATTGCCCTCATCATCCCTAGATTTAGATCCTAAATCTTCTTTTGCGACTTAAAAAACGAATGATCCCCTTTTGCATGAGTTAATGGAACCATTGGAAGGGTTCCTATCTCTTTTCTGTAGTAGCTAATACTGTGAGAAGATGAATCGAATTTGATTCCTTAAGGCTGCATGGATGGCCTATTCAAGAAATATAAATTATTTGATGGTAACTCATTTATCGCAAAATCATGAACTTTAAGCTCATGAACCAATCTTTTGCCCATGTTACGCTCCTTGTAAGAGACTATGATGAAGCGATTGCCTTTTATACAAAAAAACTCAATTTTACATTAATTGATGATATCCAATTATCCGCTTCAAAGAGATAGGTCAGGGTACGCCCACCGGGCCGTTCAGACTGTTCCTTGCTTTTTGCCAAGGCAAAAAATGATGCTCAAAAGGCTCGGATAGGTGATCAGACTGGTGGTCGCGTAATTTTATTTTTACACACTGATGATTATGATCACCTCAAAAAAACAGAACATTAAAATTATTAAAAATGCAAAAATAACCCCCCATGGTAAAGTCGCAGTATTTGCTGATTTATATGGCAATCTTGTCGATCTTATTGAACCTCCCTCTTAATTCCTCTGATGATGAAATCCCTTGACACTTTAGAAAAAATTGCCAAACAGCTAGATCGCAATAGGGGGGAATGACGATACATCAGGAAGCTCATCATCCAATATACTGAGAAATTTCTTGAAAAAATACCTAATGGAAAGGCCTACTTAAATCCAGAAAAAAGTAATACTTCATGGGATGAGGGCTTTCTCGAAGAAGGATCTGACCCTTCTCAAGTCGTTAGGCCTACTTCGCGTCAAATAGATCGTGATGGAATTAATGCAGTTTCAGGCTTTGATATGGCTTATATTCCTGGTGGTAGTGTTTATACCTCTACCTTGCCAGATTATTGGTCGGACATAACCAATTTATAGAGGTATTTTTTTACAAATCCTCGTATGGTACGCTTAGAAAGCCAAGTCTTTTCATGGCTTTTCTCCTTAGTTAGCTATCCAAAACAGCTTATGGAAATCTAACTTTAGGTGGAAGCATTGCTAATTTAACTGCCATAATTACCACACCCGAAGTCCTTCAGCTAAAAGCCAAAGATCATGTCCATTGCGTAACTTATTTGGGTAAACAAACCCATCACTGTGAGACTAAAGCATTAAAAATGATAGGTTTGGGAAAGGTTATCCTCCGTTATATCGAACTTGATAATGGCGACCGGATAATCCCCGCTCAATTAGAGAAATAAATTAAGCAAGAACAACTTACAAGACCAACTTAATGGATGTATCCCATGGATGATTGTGGCGTCAGCTTGGACTACGGATACAGGCGCCGTTGACCCTCTTGAGGCCATTAGATTCATTACGGTAAAAAATAAAATTTAGTCCCATGTTGATGCGGCTTATGGAGGGTTTTTTTTATTAACTTCAACAGGAAAAAAATTATTAAAAGGTATTGAAGCTGCAGATTCAATAGTCTTAGACCCTCATAAGAGTCTCTTCCTCCCATACGGCTCTGTAATTATCTTGATCAAAAATGGAACGGATATGAAAAAGACTTTCAGTGATACCGCGGCTTATTTTCAAGATTTAAAAACCAATGATATGAATGTATCTCCTACCGATTTATCCATCGAATTGACCAGACCCTTTAGAGGGTTAAGGATATGGTTACCCCTGAAAATCCATGGTATTGCTCCTGTCAGAGCTGCTTTAAATGAAAAATTTATTCTTTCAAAATATTTTTATGAACAAATATTGGCTTGTGGATTTCAATCAAGTGGCCCTCCTCAACTCACCATTACTCCCTTTTGGTACCCTATGGATGGGAGTGAGAATAATGACTTTAAAAAGAGTTAATTCAAAATATTCAGCAAGAGGGTCAGATCTTTCTCTACAGTACCATGATCGAAAACCGATTTATTTTTCGGTTATGTATCCTCATTTTTAGAACACATAAAAAGGAAATTGACATCGCCATAAAAAATATCGTGCAGCATAAAGATCAATTATTAAAAACTTGGCAGTAATCGAAATCAATTTAAGATACCCATGTCAAACAAAACTCAATTTTTAATTATATTGTCCTATCTTAAGCTTGGATTTATGATGAAAAATGGAAAATTATCATGCCTTCAATGCTTACCGGAAGCAGGCCTTATGCTTTATACATTAAATTTCTGAAGTTCGAAACTTATCATTTATGAACCTAAGTACTGACCCATTAAATCAAATATCCACAGATGTAAATCATTGTATTCTAGGTCACTCCGTAGATTGCGTAATTTTAGGTTTTGAGGATCAAAAAATCAAAGTATTAATCCTGAAATTAATAGAAATAAACCTGTGGTCCCTACCCGGAGGCTTTATTCTAAAAAATCAATATTAAAACAACGCTTGAGTTTTGAAGATGTTTTTAAGCCAATTTCATACCTTTGGAGGACTGGATAGACAAGATTTATATTCCCTTCAGGAACTCATCGGCGATCAGAATAAAAACTACTTGCTTGTTTGGATCAAAGATTCATCACTACCTGTTATTTTCATTGCTAAATATAAAATCTGTCGTACCTTAATCTGATCCAATGAGCGATCAATGTAAATGGGTAGACCTAAATAATCTATCCCCCTTTATGACGATCATAAAGAAATCATTCATAAAGCATTTAACCATATTCGTATCAAATTAAATTACTTGCCTTTTGGCTTGTATTTGCTACCCAAATTTTTTGCCATGACCGATTTGCAATCTACATATGAGTTTGTTTTAATTAAAAAATTAGATCGTGGAAATTTTCAAAAAAAAATGTCAAAATTAGGTATTTTTGAACGTCATAAAAAAATAACTGGAGTAGCGCACCGAGCACCCTTCTTATATAGTTTTAATTTGATTACCTAAGCAAACTACTGAAAGACGGCATCGGTTTTATTTAAGAATCAACATTTTAATTTAAAAAATCTCAATAATATGAAAATCTTATCCATAGTTTTAACAATAATCTTAAATGGTACATTAGTCCAATGCAGTTCAGCACCGGAAAATACCACCACTAACGAAAAAATTATTAATCAAGTTATACAAAAATCAATCGTAGTTTACGGCAGTCGTCAATGCCCACATTGCGTTAATTTTAAGGCAAAATTAGACTCTATTGGGTTAGAGTATACTTTTCATGATATAGATATAAGTGATCAATATGCCCTTGAAATGGTAGCAAGAGTAAAAGCCTCTGGTCATACTGAAGGAATCAGTATCCCTGTCGTGGTTGTGAATGATCAACAATTATTTATTGCACCCCACATCAGTAAAGTACTGGCTGCCTTGGATTGATTTTTTTTTGAAGTCTATACCTTAAAGCAAAGCCAAAGATAAAAGATTGCTTCACTGCGGGAATAAAAGAAATCCCCGCGTTAGGAACGATCAGAGCTTTAAGTTCATAATCTAGCTGCTCGAATTATAAAGAACTTTTATAGATCAAAGCAAAGACCATAAACTGTAAATCCATATAATCATCTTGAGAGACATTTCCATCTTCATAGACTTCTATCAGCCTACCTACAAAGCCTTTATTTTATTAAAAATAGACAATCCTACTCCTAGCTGATTGCGGTCATTGAGCCTATTAAAAATGGCCCATTGGTGGTATTGATAAAATGTCTTGATTTTTTGTTCAAAAGAAATTTCTCTTAAATATCCATATCGAAAGTTGGGCGTATAGTTTAAGCTAAAAAAATTTGAAAGTTCAATCGCAATTTCTGGACTCAGACCCATCGCAGAATAGGTTTTATTCATATGTGTTTCGGAAGAATAATAATCGACCACACGATCATCCCTATTAAGGAATAATAAAAATTGTCCCGCAATCCCTATTCCAAAATTAATTTTAATCTGTTGATCAACATTATTTTTTAAGGACTTTTTTTGCTGACCGTAAAGTAGCTGTTGACTACAAGAAATAGTAAGGATAAATAGGATTTTAATCCAACCGGATCGGTATCCCAATTAAGATATTCTCATGCTCTTTTAACATTAATTTCTGCTAATAGATTTCACGAAATATATTAAAACTGAATAAATTCAACATTTACGCTCCAAAAAGATATAATATAAACCTAAATCAATTGACAGATACATCATCTAAATTAACAAACTCAATGTTTTGGTCCTCATTAAGAGTCACTCCAATGATCGACTCTCTACTCAAATTCCCTTTTAGAATTTCTCTTGACAATGGATTTAATAAGGCATTTTGTAATGTTCGTTTTAATGGACGTGCACCAAGTTGTGGATCAAATCCTATTTCAGCCAAGTGCAACAATACTTTTTCATCTGCCTCAATCTTAATTCCGTTCTCCTCCAGTCTCTTTTGGATCAATTTGAACTGAATACCTACAATTTGTCTCAGGTTTTCTTTGGTCAAAGGCCTAAACATGATGGTTTCATCTACTCGATTGAGAAATTCGGGGCGAAAAGACATTTTGGCTAAATCTAATATCTGTCGCTTTGTATCCGCTAAAATTTCTTCAAAATTCCATACCTCTAATCGCTCGAAGTTTTCTTGAATTAAATGAGCCCCTAGGTTGGTCGTCATGATGATGATAGTATTTTTGAAATTAGCAGTTCGCCCTTTATTGTCTGTCAAAATACCATCGTCTAACACTTGTAATAATACGTTGAATACATCAGAATGGGCTTTTTCAATTTCATCTAAAAGGATGACGCTGTAGGGTTTTCTTCTTACCGCTTCAGTGAGTTGTCCCCCTTCATCATAACCTATATAACCCGGAGGTGCCCCAATCAGTCTACTGACGGCATGACTTTCTTGATATTCCGACAGGTCAATTCTAACCATACAACTGTCATCATTGAATAAATAATCTGCCAATGCTTTGGCAAGCTCTGTCTTACCTACACCTGTAGTACCTAAAAATATAAAAGATCCAATGGGGCGTTTAGGATCTTGCAGGCCCGCTCTACTCCTTCTTACCGCATCCGCAACGGCAGCAATGGCTTCGGATTGACCCGCTATTTTTTTACCTACTTCCTCTTCAAGATTCAATAATTTAACTCTTTCACTTTGAAGCATCTTTGCCAATGGAATACCGGTCCATTTGGCTACTACTTCTGAAATATCTGCTCCATCTACTTCTTCTTTTAACAAAAAATCCCTTTTTTGCATCTTCAAAAGCTGAGTTTGATAACCCTTCAACTTTTTTTCAGCCTCAATGATCTTACCGTATCGAATCTCAGCTACACGACCTAATTCACCACTGCGTTCCATTTGATCTGCTTGAATTTTAAGGTTTTCAATCACCTCTTTTTGCTTTCTTATACCATGAATAATTCCTTTTTCATTTTCCCATTTGGCCTTTAACTCGTTACGAGTCCCTTCCAAATCTGCAATGGCACGACTTAAGTCCAATGCTTTGGCTTGATCGTTTTCCCTTCTAATGGCTTCTCGCTCAATTTCAAGCTGCCTAATTCTTCTATTCTGCTCGTCTAATTCCTCAGGAAGGGAATCGATTTCTATTCTCAGTTTAGAAGCCGCCTCATCAATTAAATCAATGGCTTTATCGGGTAAAAATCGATCAGTTATGTACCTGCTGGATAGCTCAACCGCTAAAATAATGGCCTCATCTTTGATTTGCACCCCATGGTGCAATTCGTATTTGTCCTTAATCCCTCGGAGTATGGATATGGCATCTTGAAGGTTGGGTTCAGCCACTTGAACCGATTGAAATCTTCTTTCCAAAGCTTTGTCTCTCTCGATGTATTTTTGATATTCATTCAAGGTGGTGGCCCCTATTGCATGTAATGAACCCCCCGCAAGCGCTGGTTTCAATAAATTGGCCGCATCTATGGCGCTGTCATTTCCTCCCCCTGCCCCGATAAGTACATGAATTTCATCAATAAATAGTATGATCTCGCCATCGCTATCGGTTACTTCTTTAATCACTGCTTTAAGTCGCTCTTCAAATTCTCCTTTAAATTTTGCTCCAGCAATCAATAAGCCCATGTCAAGGGATACAATAACTTTAGACTTAAGATTCTCAGGTACATCTCCTGAGACAATTCTTTGTGCCAGCCCCTCCACAATGGCCGTTTTACCAACCCCCGGTTCACCCAAAAGAATGGGATTGTTTTTAGTTCTTCTGGCCAAGATTTGCAGTAACCTCCTGATTTCTTCATCCCGTCCAATCACTGGATCGATTTTACCTTTTAAGGCTAACGCATTGAGGTTAATAGCATACCGATCCAATACACGGTATTTAGATTCTGCATGCACATCCTGGACCTTTTGCCCCCCTCTGAGCTCAACAATAGCTGCTAAAATGTTTTTTTGGGCAAAGCCTGAATCCTTGAGCAATTGAGCCGTCTGGTCTTTCCCTTTAAGTATCCCGAGTATAATGTGCTCTATGGCTACATATTCATCCTCGAAATTCTTTAAAAAGCCTTCTGCATTTTGTAATGCTTGTGCCACTTGATTTGATAAATAAGCTTGACCTTCAGTAACTAAAGGATATTTATGGAGGATTTCGTCTAGTTTTAATTCAATTATAGATCGATTGACTCCTATTTTTTTAAATAAAAATGAAATCAAATTTTCATCAGACGCTAAAATAGCCTGTAATAAATGACCGGTCTCAATCACTTGCTGACCTCGGGTCATAGCGATCTCCGTAGCTTTGTTTAAAGCTTCCTGAGATTTTATGGTATAATTGTTAAAATTCATATTGAATAGGTACCAAGCACTTCTTGTATTAAAATCACAAATTCGATACCATTAAATATTTTGGGTCAATTTGACTGATGTCTCCATCAATAAAATGGAAAAAAGGACAAAATGTCCTAATTTGGTCATTCTGTTGATAAATTGATTGAATTAACCGTCAGCCCATTTTATCTGTTTGTTTTATTAATAATTAAGAAAAGATAGATAATTTGTGTTTTAATCATTACCCTCGTTTTATCTCGTTAAATTAAGATACCTTGAAAAAAACTAATAAAAAACGGAGAACTTTTCTCAAAAAATCTATTCAATCCGTAGCGGCAGCCAGTACTTTCAGTCTAGTCAGTTGTCAAACGGACGCCGCTCAAAATATTCAAAAGGGCCCCTACATCAACTTCAACAATACCTATAGATGGAAGATGACCACTACTTGGTCTCCCAATTTTCCCATATTAGGTGAGGGGTGTAATGAACTTGCTGAATGGGTTAAAAAAATGTCTGGAGGACGATTGGAAATTACGGTCTATGGTGGTGGTGAATTAATTCCAGCACTCGAAGGCTTCGATGCGGTAAGCAACGGAGCGGTAGAAATGAATCATGGATCCGCCTATTATTGGGCGGGTAAGCTTCCTGCAGGTCAATTCCTCTCAACCATCCCTTTTGGTGTAAATGCCCAGCTCATGGATACCTGGATTCTTTGCAATGGAGGTCAAAAATTATGGGAAGAGCTCTATGCACCTTTCGATTTACTCCCCATCAGTGCAGGAAATACAGGTTGCCAAATGGGTGGGTGGTTCAATAGAGAAATCAACAATATCGATGATTTAAAAGGGCTTAAGATGCGCATACCTGGCTTGGGGGGAAAGGTATTGTCGAAAGCTGGAGGTACGCCTATGCTCATGGCTGGTGGAGAAATATATACCAATTTGGAAAGAGGCGTAATCGATGCTACTGAATGGATTGGTCCGTATCATGATTACCTGATGGGATTCCATAATGTGGCTAAATATTATTATTACCCGGGTTGGCATGAATTAGGTACCGTATTGGAAATGCTGGTCAATAAGTCAAAATTTGAAGCCCTTCCTACAGATTTACAAGAAATCATTCGAACAGCATGTCTTCGTTTGAATCGAATCGTTCCCATTAAATTTGATACGATGAACGCCACCTATTTACCAAAGATTCAAACAGAACCCACGGTGAGTATGAGACCTTATCCTGATGCTGTGATGGACAATCTTAGAGAAAAAACTGTTGAAACCATTACCGAATTAACGGAACAAGATCCACAAAGTAAAAAAATCTACTCAGCCTTTTTGGAATTTCAAAAAAAAATTATCCCTTGGACCCAAATCACAGAAAAACTTTTTTATTCAAAAATGATATGAGAAGTAAAAATTTCTTTAAGCTACGGAATGTTTTTTTATTCCTCTTATGCGGTTTTTTCAATTCATCCGTCAAGGGTCAAGACAGTCTTAGAATTACTTCGGCCTTCATCGGTTTAGACTTTGATTCGGCAGAACTTTCACAAATGAAACCTGCGGTAGCCGCACATCTTTTACAATTTAATGCCTTACGAAGACAGAATATTTCAAATAATATACCCTTAGGCTTAATTTGGATCCCACCGGTAAATCATTCTCGAATCCCGGTCAAACAATCTATCATAGATTGGCGTCTTCCCACGTCTGTCTCTCTTCCAAAAGATAAAAATGAATTAGCTTTTTATCCCGTAAACAAATTAGCTTACCTGATTAAAAATAGGCAAATCACTTCTGTAGAATTAACCCAATTATTTCTCAATCGACTAAAAAAATATGGCGATACCTTACAATGTGTCATCACCATAACGGATTCATTGGCCCTCAGCCAAGCCCAGCGAGTAGATCTTGAAATCAGTCAAGGCATTTATCGAGGACCCCTACACGGCATCCCCTATGGTGCTAAGGATTTATTAAATGTAGCTGGATATAAGACGACTTGGGGTGCTACTCCTTTTAAGTCACAAATTTTTTCTGAAAATGCTGAAATAATTAACCGATTAGAAGCTGCAGGCGCAGTATTGATAGCCAAATTAACGTTGGGTGCCCTGGCCTGGGGTGACGTGTGGTATGGTGGTAAAACCAAAAATCCTTGGAACCTTGAGCAAGGTAGCAGTGGGTCTTCAGCAGGATCAACATCCGCAACAGTAGCCGGATTGGTCCCTTTTGCGATCGGAAGCGAAACTCGAGGTTCTATTGTTTCTCCATCTACTCGATGTGGTGCTACGGGACTGCGTCCCACTTTTGGCCGCGTCAGCAAAGATGGAGCCATGGCACTCAGTTGGACGATGGATAAATTAGGTCCTATTTGCAGAAATGCCTTAGACTGTGCATTGGTATTCGAAGCCATCAGAGGAACAGACGGCAAAGACCTCTCGGTAAAAGACGCTCCCTTTAACTATCATTATGATTCAACGATAAAAAATCTTCGTATTGGGGTGCTTACTCATGATCAAAATCCTGATTTTTATTCAGAAAATGATCGAAATACTTTGTCATTATTGAAATCTCAAGGATACGATCTAGTCGAAAAAAAATTACCGGAAAATATACCCACAGAGGCCTTAGGTTTTATCCTGCAAGCAGAAGCGGCGGCTGCCTTTGACTTTCTTACCCAATCAAATCAAGATAGCCTGATGGTCAGACAAATAGATAATGCGTGGCCCAATGTGTTTAGAGCGGCTCAATTGATTCCAGCCGTAGCTTATATTCAGGCCAATAGATTGAGATATGAACTTACCTTGCAATTCAACGAATTAATGTCTGATATCGATGTATTAGTGGCCCCCTCATTCAGTCAGCAATTATTAATGACCAATCTCACGGGTCATCCATGTGTGGTGATTCCCAATGGCTCCTATGCCGATGAAAATCCAGGATCCATCACACTCTTGGGAAATCATTTCGATGAGGCAAGTATTTTGTCCTTGGCGCGCTTTCTACAAGAAATTACCCCTTATGATAAAGAACATCCCGATTTGTTCAGGCCCTAGTCATTTTCTCCTTAAAGCATCTGATCTTTCTTAAAAGTATCTCTTACTTACCTATTAATATTACATTAATGTAATATTAATAGGTAAGTAATATTTATTTGACTTTACTGATTCTTTTTAATAAAAAAACTGAAAATTAGGCTCTAAATATTTCAAACTATTTAAATTAGCATTTACTAAAAATATTAGTAAATGTTTATCAACAACCACAGCTATTTTAGCCTTCGATACGGAACCGTCGCTCCTGAATCTATCCTCAAGATGGCTCAAAAAAAGGGTATTAAAACATTGGCACTTACCGATATTAATAATACCTCTGCTTCTCTGGATTTCGTCCGTATGGCTCCTAAATATAATATAAAGCCCGTATTAGGTGTAGATTTTAGAAATAACAGCATACAACAATTCGTCCTGTTAGCTCAAAACAATAATGGATTTCAACAGATCAATACGTACCTGTCCAGCTTTACGGACGTATCCGATATCCCTGAGCAGGCAAAGACCTTAGAAGATACGGTTGTGATTTACCCCTACACTAAATGCCGCCATTTTATATTAAAAAAAAATGAATTCTTGGGCGTGAATACAGAGCACATCCCTGAACTTGAATACAGCAGAGTATCCCTCAATATCGATAAAATCCTTATTCTTCATACCTCCTCTTTTAGAGATAAAAAAGACTTCAATACACATCGGTTACTCCGAGCCATCGATCAAAATACCTTACTAAGTAAACTCTCTTTAAATACACAAGGTCAAGCCAATGACTTATATATCGATGAAAAGCTACTTCAATACCAATTTGCCGCATGGCCCAAACTCATTGAAAACACGTATCAGCTACTCGATCAATGCACGATCTCCTTTGATTTCGAACACATACATTCTCAAAATCAAAAAACTTTTTCGGGTGACGGAAAAAAAGATTTTGAATTACTCAAAACACTATGTGAACAGGGGCTCCCTTATCGATATCCCAATCCCAATGAAATCATTCTCAATCGAATAGAGAAGGAATTAAACTGATGCTCTTCCCTTTGATATCGGAACTCTCGGTTGTAACGGTTATTGGAGCAGTTGTAACGATAGCTTTGGGTGGATTTCTAAGAGGTTTTCTGGGTTTTGGAGCTGCTTTATTGATTGTTCCTGTCTTGTCGGCAATCTTAACGCCTGAACGAGCATTGGTTATTGTATTTTTAATAGAACTACCAACTGTAATGTATTTAATGCCAGGTGCCTTCAGGACAGGGGACCCTAAAACAGTTGCTCCAATAGTTCTTGCAATGTTTTTTACTATTCCGTTTGGTGTTTATTTTCTTGTATCAGCTGACCCTGATGTAATAAAAGTAGTTATTTCTTTACTTGTGCTTGCAATGGTTGGATTGCTTGCGAGTGGTTGGAAACCCAAAAATAAAATTAGAATGGGCACGATGATTTTAGCTGGCAGTTTATCAGGGCTTATTAGCGGTGCTGCTGGCGTTGGAGGGCCACCTTTTGTCACTGCCTTAATGGCAAGAAACGAAAGTGCGGAGCGAACACGTTCAAATATCATTTTGAGTTTAAACTCAATGTCTTTGCTCACAACCACCAATTACTTTTATAGTGGATTAGTTACAATAAATTTGGTATTATTAAGCTTGACTTTGGTACCCTTCTATGTCGGGTTCACTTGGTATGGCGCTAGATATTTTGGTAGCTCAGGTAGTACATATTTTAAAAAAGCCGCGTTGCTAATGCTTGCGATTATATCCATTGTGACAATTGCGTTGAGTTTAAATTAAAAGAAAGAAAATCTTATGTCTTTATCCTATCCTGATATTAACCTCTTAATTAATGGTAAATGGCGGCCAGGTAATTCAAAAAAGTGGTCCAACGTTGTCAACCCTGCAACTGAAGAAATTGTGGGTAAGTTTGCTGTCGCTGAAACAATTGATCTAGATGAGTCGTTAGAAGCAGCCGATACCGCTTTTAAAAGGTGGAAAAAAGTTGCCCCCTTTACAAGGTATAAAATGATGAGGAGTGCGGCCGAGTTGCTGCGTCAAAGAGTGGATGAAATAGCACGAATTATGACAATCGAACAAGGCAAACCTCTCGCCGAGGCAAAAGGAGAAACTTTGCTTGGAGCGGATACGATTGATTGGTTTGCTGAAGAGGGCCGCCGTGCATATGGGCGGGTGATACCGTCTCAGATGGAAAATGTAAATCAGATCGTAATCAAAGAGCCAGTTGGACCTGTAGCCGCTTTTTCTCCATGGAATTTTCCAATCAACCAGGCTGTAAGAAAAATTTCTGGTGCTATTGCAGCGGGGTGCTCGATAATTCTGAAAGGACCGGAGGATACTCCGGCAAGCTGTGCTGAGCTCGTAAAGGTTTTTGTCGATGCTGGAGTTCCAAGTGGTGTAATAAACTTAGTTTATGGTATTCCTTCCGATATTTCTAATTATTTAATTCCACACCCAATTGTAAAAAAGATATCTTTTACTGGTTCGACGGCGGTTGGCAAAAAATTAGCCTCCTTAGCAGCTGAATACATGAAGCTATCCACAATGGAATTGGGAGGGCATGCCCCTGCAATCGTTTTTAACGATGCAAATTTATCTGCAGCTCTTGATGTTCTAACAGCTCAAAAGTTCCGAAATGCAGGCCAAGTTTGTGTAGCTCCAACACGATTTTTAATTCAAGATAAGCTTTTTGATCAATTTGTTGAGGGATATGTGGAGCGATCAAAAAAAGTTAAATTAGGTAATGGTCTCGAGCCGGAGACGACTATGGGACCCTTGGCTCATGACCGACGATTAGCCGCTGTAGAAGAGTTAGTTCAAGAAGCGACCGATTTAGGAGCGACAATACATACTGGTGGTCAAAGAGTAGGAAATGTAGGTTATTTTTATCCGCCAACTGTCATGACAGATGTTCCAATTTCCGCACGAATGATGAACGAAGAACCCTTCGGACCTGTAATCCCAATTTCTTCCTTCAGCACTATTGACGAAGTTTTAATTGAGGCTAATAGATTACCTTACGGGCTCTCTGCATACGCTTATACAGCCTCCTCAGAGATAGCTGACCGAGTTGGCCAAGAAATTGAAAGTGGAATAGTCGGAATTAATCACCATGGTCAACCTGCCATAGAGACGCCGTTTGGAGGCATTCAAGATTCTGGTCAAGGAAAAGAGAATGGAATAGAAGGGCTCGAAAGCTACATGCACTCTAAATTAATTTCGCACAAAACAACGCCCTAACTATTGGACTGGCCAGCTATCGAATTTTTCAATGTACTTTTCCAATTTTTTACAGTTTGAGGTAATACAGCTCTACCACCTGCAGTAGCAGATAATAATATTCTTGTGCCAGCTTCTTTAGTTATAACGTTAGCGGCTACATTAGTTGCTCTTGCTAAAGGACGTAACGCATATTGACCAGGTAAGTCTACTATACCTGCAACAGGTTTTAATCCTGTTAACAGTTTAGCAAAAACTCCTTTTTGATTAGCAAGATTTTTAATAGTAGAGTCAATAGCTGCTTTAGTAGAACCACCTAAAATAGTAGCAGCAGGATTAATAACAGTTGCATTAGCCACTCTAGCTCCAATTTTTGCTGGAGTTAATTTATTTACAAAACTTCCAGGTGCACCATAACCAGATACGATAGGTTTATATAGTCCATATCTTGCAGCCAAAGGTAAAGCCTTACCTGCTAATGCAAAACCAGCACCAAATGTTAAACCTTCTTGACCAAATTTTAATTTGTTTATAAACCTAGCTGCAGCTAAATCTCTACCTGTCTTACCTTCT
>CAJXAT010000074.1 GCA_913050055.1 uncultured Flammeovirgaceae bacterium
ATTAATAATATTTAATCTGTCATCTATAGAAAAGTGATAATTTTTATTTGTATTGTTTGTGGGTACTGCATTTGCGCAAGAATCTGCTGTTTTTGAAGAACCGGTGAATGGACCTAAGATCGTATTTTCTGAGGATAGGTATGAATTTGGAGACATTATCCAGGGCGATATCATTGAACATGTTTTTGAATTTACCAACAGCGGAAACGCACCCTTAGTGTTGCAAGATGTAAAAACTACTTGTGGCTGTACCGTTCCTGAGTGGCCCAGAATACCGTTAGCTCCAGGAGCCACCGCCGAATTGAAGGTTAAATTTAACAGTGCTGGGAAAATAGGGATTCAAAATAAAGTCATCACTGTTATTTCAAATGCAACCAATCAAACCTCTAGGGTGATGATTGTGACCAATGTTAATCCTAAATCTTAAATAAGAGCTAGATATCTTATTTAACGTGTAAATAAGCACTTCTAGCAAATAGGATCCAGCCTATTACGAAACAGCTCCCCCCGATAGGAGCCAGTGTTCCTAGGGAGATGATATTGGTTAGAGATAGTGCGATTAAAGACCCAGAAAAGATAAAGATGCCTGACATAAAGAATAGAGCAATCAACTTTGATTTTTTTAGGGTGATACCTGATAGGAGTAAACCCAAAGCATGGAAGATCAAATAGTTGATGGCGGTATTGAACGTACTTTCTCTACTGTTCTCGATAATTATGGGTTGTAATAGATGTGCACCAAAGGCGCCCAGAAGAACAGCCAAAGTACACAATAAGGTTCCCAAAATGATGACCTGCTTATGCATGATTTCGAGCCCCAAATATGGCACTGCCTATGCGGATCATCGTACTGCCATTGGCTAAAGCTATTTTGTAGTCTCCGCTCATGCCCATACTGAGTACCTCAAAGTTCTGATGATAGCGCTCCATTGCTTCATTGAGGCTTATTTTAAGTTTACGGAGTTGGGTAAATTCTTGAGCGATAAGGATTGAATCTTCGGTGTAGGTAGCCATTCCCATTAAACCTACAATTTCAATATTTTCGAGATCTAATGTTGGTAATTTCTTTGAAAGATCCGAGACGTCTTCCATTGAAAAACCATACTTTTCTGTCTCCTGAGCAATATGCACCTGAAGCAATACCTTGATTTTTCTGTTATTTTTTCTGGCTTCTTTATTGATTTCTCGCAGGAGTTTTTCCGAATCCACCGAGTGGATTAAATCGACAAAGGGAGCGATGTATTTAACTTTATTCCTTTGTAGGTGCCCAATCATATGCCAGCGGATGTCTTTTGGAAGGCGCTCGTATTTACCGACCAATTCTTGTACTTTGTTCTCGCCAAAATCTCTTTGTCCAACCTCTTCATAAAGTTTTTGGATCATTTCATCAGGTTTGGTCTTGGAGACTGCGATCAAGGTGGCACCGAAGGGAGCAAGTTCCTCTAAATATTTAAATATTGTTGACATATGTTTTTTTACGGTGATGCAAATTTGTACATATTCCGATAGATAAAACACAATTTATTGCATCGATTTTTCAATTAAAGTAATAACTTTAGAATTCAAACCAAACATAAAATAAAATGAAACAAATAATTTTTACATTAATAACTACACTATGTCTAACCACAGCACAATCGCAAGTAATCCAGCAGCGACGCTTGGATGTTGAACCTTCAGATGTAGCAAAATTTGAGGCCGCAGTAGCTAAGAAAAATCAGCTATATAATAGTCAAGACGATCAACCTAGGTGGGTAACTTTTCAAATTTTGACAGGTCCAAATGCCTATAACTATGTTAGAATGCAAATTGCTGAATCATTGGCTGAATTTGACGAAGTGGATCAGGAGGGTAATGATTTTTGGCAAAAAACCGTAGGTCCTCTTCATACCTCCGTAGGGAATAGAATTTGGTGGGCAAATGCAGAGATGACGTATAACCCTGAAGTGCAAAATAAGTTCAATCATAGAAGAATAATATATTATAATGTTAAGGATGAGGGATTAGATGACTTTTGGAGATACCGTGAAAGAGCAAAAAAGATATGGACTGAAATGGGTATGGAAAATAGAGTCGGTGTGATGAACTGCATGTCTGGATGTGATGGGAATTGGGTTCAAGTGAGATTTCATCATAAGGATTTCACCAATGAAGCGCAATCTTGGGAGAGACTGCCAGATTTTGCAAAAAAGTACAATGAGATATTTGGGGAAGGTTCTCTTACAGAAGATCAAGATCGGCTTAGAGCTTCTTTAATGCCAGATGGCAGAAGAGTACGTCATCATAAGAGATTACCAGAACTTAGTTCTGCATGGAGATAGATTTTATTTTTGAAATCAGAACAAGGTTATTTTATCTTCATAAAAAACAGATGGCTCATGCTTTCAGAGCGCCTTTTAGAGGTATTTTCTGATAGATAATAAGGTAGATAGCTTCCCAGATTGGTTTATATCTCATTAAGAACTTATTTTGCGGCATGTTGATTCCTTTCTTCAATGGTGTTTTTTTTGGTCTCATGTTAATTTTTGTTTTTGGCCCTACTTTTTTTGCTTTGATTCAAACAAGTATTCAGCAAGGGGTCAAGAGCAGTTTATTCTTCGTATTAGGGGCTTTTTTTATTGATTTTTTATTTGTTACCGTTTCACTCTACGGATTATCAGACTTATTGAATAATCCCGATACAGTAGAGGTTAGAAATGGGATCGCCATGATTGCTATGTTGGTTGCCGGGCTATACTATTGGTTCAAAATGCCTTATCATCCAGATAATAAAACGATAATTTCTCCGTTAAATGCTTCTTTCAAATACCTTTTTAAAGGAATGATCATCAACTTAATAAATCCATTTTTACTGGTCTTTTGGATTTCTCTTATCTCGGTGGTAGAGGCCAATTACAATTATGATGATAAAGGCAATAGGTATTTCTTTTTGGGTGTTTTGACGATTTCTTTGATCCTTGATATTTCCAAGTCTTTATTGGCGCAAAAATTAAAGGACTTGATCCAACCTAAAGTCATCGCCAGTGTAAATAAAATTTTGAGCATCGTGATGATATTATTCAGCCTTCGCATAGGTTATGCCCTTATAATGTCATGATGAAGCCTTATCTAGTAGCCTTCTGTGATAATTGATCTGACCGAGATGATAGTTCAAATGGCTCAAGAGATGAAAAAGAAAATATTGAACAGTCATTTCATGACCTAAAACTTCGATGGGATATTTCAGCTGCATTTTGGTAGCGTTTAATTGGTCGAAAGTGAGATTGATGGCTTCTTTAGTGGATGCAATTTCGAAATTCAAGGCTGCTTTGGAGAGGTGCGGTTTGCTGAATTCGGCTTCTCGGTCCCTGATGTAGCCCGTTTTGCCAAGGATATGGCCTATAAAATGTTTCAGGTTACCGGTCAAATGCTTGCACAGATTTCCTGCAGAATTTAAAATTTCTTGATCGATGAGCCAGAGGGAAGACTCATGGCGATAGGCATTGATTTCTTTTTCTAGTTTGCCCAAATCTCTTAGAAACAACTTACGTAGATCTTCTTTCATTTTTTGTGGGTTATCGGTGAGTATTACTTTTGATACGATCGATAGTCTTCATCAATCCAAAAGCAGATTGGACAGGAAGGTAGTTTTTAAAAACAACCAAAAAAGGAATAATGCGATCGCCCATTGTAGGTAAATATAATAATAATCTAGGGTGTCTTTATATCTTGTTTCTTTGATTTCTGCTTTTTCCAACTGATCGATTTGATTGAACACAGCCTCCAAAGCAGCTTCATCTGAGACACGATAGAATTTACCATTACCAATTTTGGCAATTTCTCTGAGATTGGTTTCGTCCAAGGTATTCTCCACGTAGCGGGGACGCCCAAAAAAATCTTGTCCAAAAGGAACTTTACCTTCCTTGCCTATCGCAATAGAATAAATGGTAATCTTATAGGCGACGGCCAATTTAGCAGCGGTAATGGGGTCTATATTGCCTGCAGTATTGTCCCCATCTGACAATAGGATCATTACTTTGGATTCGGATTCAGATTCTCTTAGCCGATTGGTGCCCACGGCTAGCGCACTGCCTATGGCCGTTCCTCGATTTTCGATTAGATTGAAGTCAATACCATCTATATATGTGTTTAAAAGCTCATAATCAGTCGTCAGGGGGGATCTCGAATAGGCATCTCCAGAGAAAACGACCAGTCCAATCCGATCTTGAAACCGGCCCTTCACAAAATTCCTGGCTACTTCTTTTGCCGACTCCAATCTGTTGGGTTGAAAGTCTTGAATTTGCATGGATTCTGATATGTCAATTACCATCATGATGTCAATGCCTTCGCTCCATTGTTCGATTTGCTCATCCGTAGTTTGTGGGCGTGCCAATGCCAAGATAACCAATACCATGACGGCGGACATGATGATGGGAGGTATGAATCTTAAAAAACTGAGGGCATCGTTTTTGACATTTTCTTTGTTCAATGCGATGGGTAATTTTTGGTTATAAAATCTCCGCAGGAGCCATCGAAATAAAAAAATCAAGGGAATTAAAATCAGGGCATACAGCCAAAGAGAATTTTGCCAATCAAAAGTTTCTAAACGTTCCTGAGTGAACCAATAAGAAGAAAACCATGAGATTTGATTATTTTCCATTTTTAATATGTTCGATTTTCATATGAAATCTATGTTGTGTGAAATCTTCTATGTCTTGAAAACTTTTGTAGAGTTCAGGATCTCTATGGTTGCCATAAACGTTTTTATCAATATTCCGAAGGGCTTCTTTCAGTTCTGAGGTAAACTCAAGCGCCAAAATTTCTTTGGTAGTAAGTTTGCTGAAAGGTGTCAATTCTAATCTTTCAAGATAATTTTTCCACTGCATGAGGCCTTTTGCAGCTCGCTCTCGGTCTGCGTTTTCCTTAAGGACATGAATAGATTGATTGATGAAATTTGAAAAGAGGCTATATTCTTTTTTGAGTCTCCTGATGGTAAAATAATTTCTTATTTTTTGGCCGAAAATAAAGAAGACTATCAAGGAAATAATCAATAATATCCCTACAATAATCCACATTAAGGGATAATTGAAGAGTCGGGTTACGGGGTTGTATTGTGTATTCTGAATCAATTGGGTGGTATCACTGACCTGCTGCAGGGGCACCAGTTCTTCGAAAAATAGGGAATCAAGAGGGGTCGTCAAAACAATAGAATCATTGGATTGAAATACAAAAACCGGTAATTGCAGTTTTTGAATCAGATCGATCTCAAAAGACTGAAAGCCATATACCGCAGAATCAAAAGCATTATTGCTTCTTAATTTGGTCTCAATGAAAAATTTATCGGCATATTCAAAAGGGCTGAAATTATAGTTGCTATCGGCAAAAAGGACTTCGATTTCCATAGGGTATTCGGCGGTAATCCAATAATGAACGGTACTTCCCAATTGGAGACTGTCTTCAATGAAACCTCCATTAATTTTAATTTCTTGGCTCTGTACTAGCAGCACAGAAAGCATCAATAATGAGATGAAGATGTGACGTTTATCGGGCACGCTGAGATGATTTTTTTTTGTTTCTATGAGTAAATAATTTGAGGACGCCCGGAACGTAGTCTTCTTCGGTTGAGATATGGGTATAATTGGCGTCATTACGTACGCAAAAGCGTTCTAAATCGGCAGTATTTGTTTGGTGGGTTTGGTCCATTATTTTTCTAAACTTAGCCGACGAACTATTGATCCAAATGTTTTGTTGAGATTCATTTTCGTAGAGCGGTACAATGCCCACCTTAGGAAATTTGGCTTCTCTTGGATGATAGAGCTGAATTGCGATGAGATCGTGTTTACGCGCCATACCTTTAAGGCTTTGCAGGTAGCCATCATCTATAAAATCCGAAATAACAAAAACAACACTTCGCCTTTTGAGTATATTGAGTAGGTATTTAAGCCCTTTATTTAAGTCTGTTTTTTTTGATTTGGGTATCAAATTGAACAATGAATTAATGATTTCATAGGAATGTTTGATGCCTTTGGCAGGCTTAATGTAACTTTCTACTTCATCCGAATAGCATATGAGACCAACCTGACTGCTTTCTTTGATGGCAGAGATAGAGAGTAGAGCGGTCAATTCCTTACCAATGTTTATTTTTTGATTTCCTTTTTTGCCTATTTCCTGTGAAGCCGAGACATCCAACATAAAAAAGACCGTTTGTTCTTTTTCCTCTTTGAAGGTTTTAATAAAGGTTCCTTGACCTTTTGCTGTTACATTCCAGTCGATCGATCGGATGTCATCTCCATATTGATACGTCCTCACATCGTCAAACTCAAGACCTGATCCTTTAAATATAGATTTAAAATCACCTTGCATTTGAGAGTTAATTGCTTTTCGCACTCTTATCTCATATTTTCGTAACTTCTTGAGGATTTCCTTCATGTACCCTAATTTAGTGGCAAAACTATATACATTAATGTTTATCTAATGCGTCGATCTTTTTATTTCATTTTTTGCATCATCATGGGGTGTAATACTCCTGATCAGATCCCTGATACCTTGCTCAACGAGGTAGTCATGAGTAATATTTTACTTGATGTCCACCTTTTGGAATCAAAAATAAATACTCTTGGAAAAAAAGGAGATACTTCTTTTCAAATTTATGATCATTTTGAAAAATTAATTTTAGAAAAACATGGTGTAGACTCTCTGGTATATACTCAAAACTTAGCTTATTATTTGGAGCACCCCAGCTTACTTGAAAAGATTTATACAGCCATCATAGATAGTCTTTTGCTCAGAGAGAACACCAATAGAATCGATTAGTGCGTATCTACCCAACTCAAATTGAGCAAAAATTAGAAGTTGATCAGATACGAGATCTGATTAAAGGTTATTGTCAAATGCCTATTTCAGGAGCATTGGTGATGTCGGCATTACCATCAGTTGATTATGGTGAGATCAGGCAGCAACTGATGCAGACCTCAGACTACATTAAAATCACAGAAAACGATGAAGGCTATCCAAAAGGGAATTTGGAAGATATCAAACCGCTTTTGATTAAAATTAAACTCAAAGGTAGTTATTTAGGAGCCGATGATTTTTTCTTATTAAGCAAGGGCAATAGAATTTTAAGTCAGTGGCAGCATTTTCTTTCTAAGAATAAGGAATCTTATACTTGGTTGGCTAAACTCGCCGGTGATCTTAAAGTAGATCAGGCTTTATCAGATAAGATAGACAAAGTGATCGATGAACGAGGGGAAGTACGGGACAGTGCCAGTCCGGCACTCATGAAAATCCGCCGTGACATCGTCAAATCTGAGCAAAATGTACGCAAATCCATTAAAACCATCTTTGACCAAGTCAAAAAAAATCATTTGACAAATGAAAGTGGGGAAATCACTATCAGAGAAGGCCGGTTAGTAATTCCGGTTAAAGCAGAATTCAAAAGGAAAGTAGCAGGATTTGTCCATGACGAATCCGCTACTGGACAAACTGTTTTCATGGAACCTACCCAAGTACTTGAATTGAATAATATGGTTCGTGAGCTCGGCTATCAAGAGCAACGCGAGGTACATAAGGTTTTGACTCAATTGAGTGATCGGGTCAGAATCAATTTAAGTGAGCTTGAAAGAGGAGCTAATTTTCTACCTAAACTAGATTTCATAAAAGCGAAGGCAAAGTTTGCCCATCAATTTGGAGCCTGTATCCCCATACTCAAAAAAACGCCCGGTATGGAGCTGATCAAGGCGGTGCATCCACTGCTTTGGAAGGTCAATCAAGAGCAACAGAAAGCAGTGGTGCCTTTGAATCTTCATTTGTCCCACAAAGGGCATAGGTTTTTAATCATTTCCGGTCCCAATGCGGGAGGTAAGTCGGTAGCCATGAAGACCGTAGGTTTGCTGCAATATATGCTCCAATGCGGATTTCCAGTGACAGTAGATCCTGCGTCTACTTTTGGTATATTTGATCAAATATTTATTGATATCGGAGATTCACAGTCACTAGAGAATGATTTGAGTACCTACAGTAGTCGACTCACTGCCATGAAATATTTCAGTGAATGGGCAGACCGAAAATCATTGATATTGATGGATGAATTTGGCACGGGTACAGAACCTCAATTTGGTGGAGCCATTGCCGAGGCATTGATCAATAGACTGGTTCATCAACAGTCATACGGGGTCATTACAACGCATTATGCCAACATTAAAAAATATGCAGATCATGCCAAGGGTATGGTGAACGGCGCTATGCGCTTTGATACCGATCATTTGGTTCCACTCTATGAGTTGGAAATAGGAAAGCCCGGTAGCTCCTTTGCTTTGGAAATCGCACGAAAAATCGGTTTGAATAATGATTTAATCGTATACGCAAAAAGCAAAATAGGAGTCAGTCAGGTGGATTATGACAAAATGTTGACCGAATTGCAAGAAGATAAGGCTAAATATGAGAAGCTTAACCTAGACTTGATCCAAAAGGAGGCTCAGTTGAAGCAATTGCGCAAAGATTATTTGTCTTTGAAGGAGATGTTAGAATCAGACAAAAAACGCATCATACGCGAATCAAAAGTGGAAGCGGGTCGAATTTTAGAGGGTGTCAATAGAGAAATAGAGCGGGTCATTCGGGACATCAAAGAATCCAATGCAGACAAAGAAAAAACGCGTGCAGGTCGGGAAAGCATAGCGGATTTGAAATTAAAAATGGCCATTACATCCGAAAAAAGAAATGCTCATTCAGCCGTTTTCAAGGTTGGAGATCAAGTGCGCATAAAAAATCATGAGGGCACAGGTACCTTGCTACACATCACAGGGGAAAAAGCGCAAGTCGTCTTTGGGTCTTTGACCTCATTTGTTCAACTGGATCGATTGGAAAGGATTTCTGGAGCGACAGGAATTAAAAAACAGAAAAACAAACGTATCGGGAGTCTTAATTTGGCTCAAAAACAAGAACATTTCAATAGAGAACTTGATCTAAGGGGAAAGCGACCAGAGGAAGTGTTAGCCATTTTAGATGGCTTTATGGATGATGCCATCGTCTTGGGGAACACAAACTTGAAAATTATCCATGGGAAAGGCAATGGTGTGCTTCGAGGAGTGATCAGAACACATCTTAAAACCTATCTTAACATCGAAAAGATGCATGATGAACATTTAGACCGTGGGGGTAGCGGTATCACCTTGGTGACTTTAAAATAAACTGAACGGTGACAATGTCTGTTCACTATAGGCTGTCTTTTTTTTAAACCAATAAATAATCATAATATTGAGGTGGATTAAATAAACATAAACCATGAAAAAAAAGGTATTAATTTTTATCGCATTGTTAGCTACGAGCTTTTCTTATGCGCAGAGTATCCGAGTATATAATTTTAATTTTAATGATGGCGTTGAATCTGAAGTGGGTAAAATATTTAAGGAGTTTCAAGATCGTGAGCGTAATTCTGGTTACGCGATCTTGCAGCGAGTAAGCTTTTTGGATGGGGTTACGCATCGTGCACTCTTCACGGGAGATCCAGCGAATTGGGGTTTTAAAGAAGAAGTCGGTGATGCTGAATGGGACGGATTTCTTAGTAGGATGTGGATGCATCAGCGAGCCAAAGCACCAGGCTCGTTTACAGCAAAATCACTGGCATGGAAAGAAGGAGATCGCGAAAAAAACAATGTAGGACAAATGTGGATCATGAAGGTAGCAGATTCAAAAAAGTATCTTGCTGCTCATAATAAGTTTGTGGAGCAAACAGCAGATATAATAGGTGATCGTTCGATAGGTTTTGGTAAGTTAAATATGGGTAGAAATGGGGCTACCCATTATGCGGTATTTTACGGAGATAACTTAAGTGATGTCGAGCTTACCATGGACAAGGTAAGAGCATCTAAGGCATACGAAGAATTAGTTGAAAATCGGGGAGCGGCCGAGGTATTGAATAGCTATATGGTCAATACTTTGATGATTTTAGAGTAAATATCAATCAATAGTATATAAGAAGAGCGGTCACTATGGGTCCGCTCTTTTTTTTGTTTGCTATTTTAAAATAAGCATCATCGTATACAACTCAATTTTTTCTATATCTTTTTTCTTAAAATCGTGCATTATGATTGGATGACATCGGATATTTGTACTTGGTTGTTTTTTGTAGTTAACGCAAATGATTTACGTTGCATATAGAATGAAGGGATTATGATATTGATAGGAGACGTGGGAGGAACCCACACCGAATGGATGGTGTTGGAAAATGGCGTTTCGAGAACATTCAAAACGATTGGAGTGAACTTGGTTCATGAGAAGCTGAGTGAGTTCTTGAGGAAAGTAAATAAATCCCTTAAGCCTCATAGCGAGGCCGAACAAGTTTATCTGTATTTTGCAGGTTTATTGGATGTGCCGCGTCAGAGAAGAAATGCACTTAATGAAATTAAAAAGAGCTTCCCAAAGGCAAAAATTACCATTGAAAATGATCTGTTAGGTGCGGCAAGAGGTGCTTATCAGATCTCATCAGGATGGATTGGGATCTTAGGTACAGGCGCCAATTTTGCGTATTACAATGGCAAGGTGATCACACATAGAATTCCTTCTCTAGGCTATATATTAGGTGATGAGGGGAGTGGGGCTGCTTTTGGTAAAAAATTATTGGCAGATTTCGCGCGTCAAAAACTGCCTTTAGATTTGGAAAACGAATTTCGTAAAGCCTATAAACTCGATGAAGTAACCTTGATCGGAAAGGTTTATGACCCCGTTGGGTCCAAAGCCTTTTTAGCAAGTTTCAGTTTCTTTTTACAAACTCATTTGAGCCATCCCTATTGTCATCAATTGGTGTATCAGGCATTTTTAGAGCATTTTAAAGCAGTAGCTGGCCATTATAATCCAGGTATTTTGGTGAGCTATACTGGATCGATCGCGTATCAATTCAGTACTGTGCTTGAAGCCGCCGCTGCCTCTGTGGGCATCACTATTCATTCTATTGTGCCAACTCCTATTGAAGGGCTGGCGAATTATCATAAATTATCATAAAATATTAAGGTCCATGTCTATCACAGAGTCATCTTCTCCCTATCAAGATTTAGAAAAACTAGCTTTAGGCGAGATACTCGAAGGGATAAACAAAGAGGATCAAAAAGTAGCGCTTATTGTATCCAAAAAATTGGATCAGATTGCATCTCTTATCGAGCAGATGGTTATCAGGATGAATTCAGGGGGTCGAATCTTTTATATAGGTGCTGGGACCAGTGGTCGTTTGGGTATCTTAGACGCTTCAGAATGTCCCCCTACCTTCGGCGTGGGCCATGATGTGGTAATCGGCATCATTGCGGGAGGCGATGACGCCATTAGAAAAGCGGTAGAGTTCGCTGAGGATGACGATCAGCAGGCCTGGAAAGATCTGAGCTCCTACCAACCTAGTGCGCAAGACAGCTTGATCGGACTGGCTGCTTCGGGTACGACGCCCTATGTATTAGGGGGAGTGCGAGAAGCCAGAACGCATGGATTGTTGACCGGATGTATCGTCTGTAATCCAGAGAGTACGCTCGCCCAGGCTGTGGAATTTCCTATTGAGATCGTCATGGGACCTGAATATGTAACGGGCAGTACACGGATGAAAGCTGGTACTGCGCAGAAGTTAGTACTCAACATGATAAGCACCGCGGTGATGATTCAGTTGGGAAGGGTAAAAGGTAATAAAATGGTAGACATGCAACTGAGCAATGATAAGTTGATAGATCGAGGCATCAAAATGATTGTCATGGAGACGGGTCTAGATCGTGTAGCGGCAGCCGCACTTCTGAATACCCATGGTTCGGTGCGAAAGGCCATAGATGCATACAATAAAAGTTGATTAGACAATTGAGGTTGAAATAAAATGCATCAGATAGAACCTTTTTATAACTGGCTCAAGTACTATGATTCGAGTACAGATGGTCGTTCGCCATTCTCAGGAAAAACCTATAATTATGATACCTATTCAGAGAAAATATACGGCTACTACATAGACCCTGCTTGGGATTATTTTGGCTCCGAAACGCTTTATATCAAAATACTTTTCTGCGATTATGACGAGGGCTATGTGGTGCTAGAGTTTATTGGAGAATGGAACGATGCAATCAACAATGACATCATGCTTCTTAAAAGAAATATTATTGAAGTACTGCAGGCCGAAGGAATTAATAAATTCATATTGATTGGGGAAAATGTACTGAACTTCCACGGCAGTGATGATAGTTATTATGAAGAATGGCTCGAAGAAGTCGAAGAGGGCTGGATGGCATGTGTGAGTTTTCCGGATTTTTTATGCGAAGAAATGGCTAAGTACAACTTAGATACTTATCTGAACATGGGGGGTACGTTGGAAATTGAAAAATGGCGCACTTTAACCCCGAGTGCCTTTTATCTGCTGATTTCGGGTCTGATCAGTAGGAGATTATCCATCTAACGGGGAGATTTTCTTGACTGAAGCAATCTGAGCGATCAGGTATTTTCTGCCGCTATTGATTTGAAGGCAAAGGATGCGGGTCCTTTTTAGCTCAAGATATTGATAAGAAGCTTTATTGAATAAGAATTGATCCCCAACTTGTAGTGTTTTGAGAAGGCAGGTATCATCGGGGTGGTCATACTGCTTGAGCAAGGCATATAGATTTGGATCAGAGCAACTGGAAGCTTTGGGACTGCGAAGGTAATGGGCCAATTTTTTGAGGAGCAGTTTAGGAAAAACTTGCGGATTGAGGACGGGTAAGGAAACCATTTTGAAGGTATTTTTCCATTCTTCACCGTGAGGAGTTACTTGATTTTTATATTTTTGATAGGTGATTAGGTGCGCGACTTCATGCAAATAGGTGATTAGAAAAGCATAATGGTTCAGGTCATTATTGATGGTGATGACGTGCTTTTTTTGAGTGGGTTCAAACCGATAATCTCCAAATTTTGTACGTCTGCTTTTTTTGATTTTAAATTCAAATCCATGTTGTTGATAGAGTGCCAAGCAATAATTAGCAGCCTCGAGGGGTACAAAACGCTCAAAAACGGCTAAATAATCTTTTTTCAATGGATGAGCTTCTTTTTTAATCTATCAAATCCCTAATTTAAGGTGCGGTCGGTCAAAATAACAGTCAAATGACCAAGAAAAATTAATTGTTAATGTGGCGCATCATTTATTCTTCTTTAATGATTTTGATAGGGTAGTTTTTTGATAGTTATCAACGTTTCCTTTGAGGTGCCTTAACCCTTTGATGGAAAGCTATAATGGGGGGTGAAGTGTAGCCTTGGGTGCGTTGACTCATTCTGAACCTTCGGATGAGAAGAATTTACTGAGCAGGATGATTTTTATTAGATTTAACTAACCAAAACCAATCATTATGAAAAACTTCAAACAACTCCTCTTGTTAAGTACCCTTTGTTCAATTGTGGTGAAGATGAAGAACCAGAAACAACTCCTATGACCACAGGATTATCTGAAAATCAAGACTTATTAATTGGTAATTGACTAATTGATTATGAGAGCATGGTTGAACTGCTCTTGGATGTCGATGCCCAGTTATTATATTCTTTTGATTCTGATAATTCTTTTGGGGTGACTGCAACTGTAAATTATGAAGGAGAAAATATAGAAGAAGTACTTGAGAGTAGTTGGTCTTTTGATGAAGCTGATTCATCAGGAATGACCTTAAAATTAGAATTATTTGATCCTGATTTTCATGACGAAGAACCCATGTTAGATCCATTTTCTCCAGAACCTACACAAGGAGAATTTTCAGCCAAAGAATAGTTCCCACTATCTTGAGAACAAAATAATGGATCAAAATCAATATTACCCTCGCCAAACCATCCACCTTCAATATTGGAATAGGTTACAAGTAACGAATCTTCATGAGATACAATCGAAACTGGAATATTACCCCAAAGAATAGAATTATTTGGCACAAAAGGCATGATGATATCTGATAATAAAAGAGAAACAGAAACAACTTTTTATTCTAAAAATTCAACAAACAATAAATCAAAATTATTAAATTTTTTTATAGAAAGATATTCTGAAGCATACAAACTTCAGCTAGATGACTTATTTATGATGTGTAATAAAAACATAAAACCTATGACTAATTTTGAAGATGGCAGAAAATCTTTAGCTTTAGCTGATAAAGCTATTAAGTCTATAAAATCAAAAAAATTTGAAAAAATAAATTTAATTTAATTGAATTAAAGTCAGAAACATTTTTCCAACCAGTTTATCTACTTCTTTTTCTTTGCAAATTACTTATTAGGTATTAATACTAAATTTGCTTGATTTTTTAACTAAGTAAATTCCAATTATTACAGCTATTAGCGCAACTACAACTTTAGAAGTAATAATTTCTGATAAAAACATATATCCAAGTATAATTCCAAAAATTGGTATCAAATATGCGACTTGAGCT
>CAJXAT010000075.1 GCA_913050055.1 uncultured Flammeovirgaceae bacterium
GTAGCCGATGCTGTGGCACTTGTAGATGCTGCTGTAGCTGAAGTAGTTGCTGATGCTGCGTCTACTAATAAACCCCATTTACCAGTATCTGTATTTGTGGTTAATGGTTGTGTACCCGATGAAGTATGCGATACAGTACAAATAAAAATATTATTTGTTGTGGTATCTTTTACAATATCACGTGCAGCATAACTTGTTGTAGCACCCCAGTTTCCTTTAAAAGTACCTAATTCTTGTGTTACAGCAATCTCACCGCTAGAATCAAATGCTAAAATTTTGTTTGCACGCGTTGCTGCATCTACTGTAAATTCTGTAGATGTCATTGTATTTGTACGTGATAATTTTATTGATCGGCCTACTTCTTCATCAATCTCTTGACCAATCATTACTGATCTATCAAATGCACCTTCTACTGTTTCTGCTGTAAATGGGTCATTTTCAACAAGATCAACGGTTTGTGTCTTTGTTGTTGTTCTTCGTATAACTACTGTTTCTGTATTTGTTGGTACATTACCTACTGTAAAAGTTACGTTACCACCACTAGCTGCGCCCACACCACTAACAGTATAATGTGTTGTAATTGTTTTAACTGTTTCAGTACCGTTAGAAGCCCTTATAATAACTTGAATATCAGCTTGATTTAAAATTTTAAACGAATATGCAAATACCGTTTGGCTTCCATCACCACTATAACTGTTCTTAATTGTTGTAGTTGATATAGTCATTTTTTAACTCCTATCATACCATTATTCTGCCTGAAACAACAGTGGAAAATCTGCAGGATTCTCTTGTGCAAAATTCTGTATGTTTTTAATTATTAGTGCTTTCTTTTTTATATCAGTTTCACCTATTAACATTGATAATATATCTGTACCACCTGTTGATTTACTTAATGCGTCATACAACATAGTGTTGTTTTTAATATAATCGCTACGTTTTGCAATAACTTTAATTTCTTCTGCAGTTAATGGAGTATCATCTTGGCTAATGATCTTTTTCATTGCATCTTTAAATTGTTGCTTCAATTCTTTCTCCTCTAATTCATGCTCCATGCGTAACTTATCGATCATTTGTCTATATGCTGTTTTTTTCAATTTTAAATCGTTTTCACTTTTTGCATATCTGGAAAAATCTCCAAAATTTACAATTACAATTGAAAAATATGCAAAAAAAGTTCCAGCTACTGAGAACAATGATAATTTTATTTTATATACTAATTTAAGATAAAAATTAGGATGTTTATACAAATTCAGACATTTTTGTAACTTTACCTAGATTTATTCGACATTGATGTGTTAATTTGAGTGAAAATCTTAACAGAATAATGCCGTTCATAATAAAATTTTTAGTTGGACTACTTGTATCCGTGATCATTCATACCTGAGTCGACTGGTTCAATTAATTAAAAAAAATTAAAAGCCATTCGAAATAAATTAGAATGGCTTTCTTTATTTAAAAAAATGTATTTTCAAGAGGATAGTATTGTGTTTTTAGATGGTAGTTGGATAGAGGCAAAAAAAGCAAATTTCAGTCTCTTCAGCCAAACTATGCATTATGGATTTGGAGCCTTTGATGGTATGAGGTCATACAAAAATGCAGAGGGGTGCAATATATTTAGAGCAAAGGAACATTTTGAAAGATTGATGGCTGCATGTAAAGATCTTACCCTCGAAATTCCATTTGGTGTTGACGAACTCGTCAATGTAGCTTATAAGCTGTTGAAAAAAAATAAGCTCGTGAATGCCTACGTCAGACCCTTAATTTTTATGGATACCAATATGGACTTGACAACCGATAGTAAGGTCCACGTTTTTATGGCGGCATGGAGGTGGAAAAAATATTTAGGCAATGAACCTTTAGACCTGATGATCTCAGAGCATAGCAAAACCGTAGGTTTGGCTAATAAAATTAATGCAAAAATCATAGGCAATTATACAAACTCCATCCTGGCATCTTCACAGGCCAAAAAATTAGGTTATAGTGAAGCTTTGATGCTCGATATTAATGGAAACATTTCAGAGAGTCCGGCAGCTAATTTTTTTTATGAGAAGGACGGCACACTTTTTACGCCCACTACTGAATTTGCCTATGACGGCATTACGCGTCAAACTATCATTGAACTGGCAAAGCAATGGAATATAAAAGTAAGCGAAAAAGAGGTATCAGTAGAAGAGATATACGAGGCCGATTACGCTTTTTTGACAGGAACAGCTACGGAAGTATCACCTATTAAAAGTATCAATGGTGAAATTTTTAAGGCTGAGTGGGAGGATTCTAATGCCCATAGTTTGTACATGATGTACCGTCAGCAAGTAATGTTCAATGAATACCAGGGCCTAACTATTGTCTAAAACCATGTCGACATTAAATAAATACAGTAAAGTGATTACTCAAGACCCGAGCCAACCTGCTTCTCAAGCGATGCTGTATGCCGTTGGGCTATCCAGCCAAGATATGTCCAAAGCACAAGTAGGAATTGTGAGTACTGGTTTTGAAGGAAACCCTTGTAATATGCATTTGAATATTTTGGCGCATCAAGTCAAAAAAGGGGTGTCGGATGCTGATTTAGTAGGTTTGATTTTTCATACCATCGGAGTGAGTGATGGTATTTCTAATGGAACAGCGGGGATGAAATACTCTTTAGTTTCAAGAGATATTATTGCAGATTCAATAGAAACCGTCGTCAATGCGCAATACTACGATGCAGTAGTGCCTGTCGTGGGTTGTGATAAAAATATGCCAGCCGCCATCATGGCCTTAGGTAGATTGAATCGACCCGGATTGATGGTTTATGGTGGTAGTATCAAACCAGGTAAATGGAAAGGGAAAGATCTTAATATTGTTTCAGCTTTTGAGGCTTACGGAGCCAAGTTATCAAATAGTATTTCTGATGAGGATTATGAGGGTATCATAAAAAATTCAATTCCAGGCCCAGGTGCATGTGGGGGTATGTACACGGCTAATACCATGTCATCTGCCATAGAGGCATTGGGAATGAGCCTGCCTTTTTCGTCATCTAATCCTGCCGAAAGCCAAGACAAAACGACAGAAACTTTGAAGGTTGGAGCAGCCATCAAAAATTTAATGATACAGGACATTCTGCCTAAGCAAATAATGACCAAGCAGGCTTTTGAGAATGCCATAGCTACCGTAATGGTTTTGGGTGGCTCAACCAATGCCGTCTTACACTTGATCGCTATGGCCAAATCGGTAGATCTACATTTGGGTCTTGACGATTTTCAAAGAATTTCTGATAACACTCCCTTCATTGCAGATTTGAAGCCTTCAGGCGCCTATTTGATGGAAGATTTACATCGTGTGGGGGGGGTTCCTGCTGTATTGAAAGAAATGTTGCATCAGGGTTATTTAAAAGGAGATTGTCTCACCGTCACTGGGAAAAGTATTGGAGAAAATTTGGAGGCAGTAAAGTCTATCAGCGAACAGCAAAAGGTAATAGTATCTTTTCATCGCCCAATTAAGGCTAACGGACATTTGCAAATTCTTTATGGAAACCTAGCTCCCGAAGGTGCTGTAGCTAAAATTACTGGGAAAGAAGGTGAGATATTTGAGGGCCCTGCAAGGATCTATGAAGATGAATTTGATGCTATAAGAGGCATCATTGAAGAAGTTCAAAAAGGAGAAGTGATTGTGATTAGATATTCGGGACCTAAAGGAGCTCCAGGCATGCCAGAAATGTTAAAGCCTACGGGTGCTGTGATGGGTGCTGGACTGGGTAAAGATGTCGCCTTGATTACAGATGGAAGATTTTCAGGAGGGTCTCATGGCTTTGTGGTGGGGCATATCACTCCAGAAGCGCAAGAAGGAGGACCTTTGGCTTTTGTGCAAAGTGGAGATATCATCAGGATAGATGCCATCAGTAATCAATTGGATTTGAAAATTTCTGATGAAGAAATGGAAAAAAGAAAATCTATTTGGATCCAGCCTGATTACAAAGCCAATAAAGGAGTATTAAAAAAATATATCAATTCGGTAGCTACGGCATCCAAGGGTTGTGTTACCGATCAATAATATGAATACATCGACTTTAGTATTAGAAAAAAACAGATCCAAAAAGACGACCAGAATAAAGGGGTCTGACGCCGTACTTCAGTGCTTAATAGCCGAAGGAGTTACGACTATTTTCGGTTATCCGGGCGGTGCCATTATGCCCATTTATGATGCGCTCTATAATTATCAAGATAAATTGAATCATATTTTGACCCGTCATGAGCAGGGTGCGGTACATGCCGCTCAGGGTATGGCTCGTGTAACCGGAAAAGCAGGAGTCTGTTTTGCTACTTCTGGTCCCGGGGCAACCAATTTAATTACTGGGATTGCAGATGCACAAATTGATTCGACTCCTTTGGTTTGTATTACGGGGCAAGTTCCTTCGCATCTCTTAGGGACAGATGCTTTTCAAGAGACAGATGTGATGGGCATTTCTATGCCTGTTACCAAGTGGAATTATCAAGTAACTCGAGCAGAGGAAATACCTTATGCCATCGCCCGCGCTTTTTATATTGCCAATACGGGCCGTCCAGGACCCGTATTGATCGACATAACCAAAGATGCTCAATTTGCTGATTTTGATTTCACTTATGATAAATGTGAAAAAATCCGAAGTTATCACCCTTATCCAGAGGCGCTTCCTGCGGATCTTGAGGCCGCTGCAAATTTGATAAATGAGGCTAAAAAGCCCTACATATTGGTAGGGCAGGGTGTTCAGCTTTCTGGAGCAGAGAATGAATTGATGCGATTTGCAGAAAAAACAGGAATTCCTATGGCGGCAACACTGATGGGACTTTCTGGAATCACGACCAGCCATCCCCTATACGTTGGCTACTTAGGTATGCATGGGAATTATGGCCCTAACATAAAAACCAATGAATGTGATGTCTTAATTGCCATAGGTATGAGATTTGATGATAGAGTGACTGGAGATTTGGACCGATATGCCAAACAAGCCAAAGTAATTCACATTGAAATTGATCCCTCTGAGATAGATAAAAATGTAAAAACAACTGTAGCTATTAACAGCGATGCCAAACAGGCTTTGTTGGGGCTGCTCCCATTGGTGAATGTTTCGACTCATAAGGATTGGATAGACGAGTTTCATCAATGTGACAAAATTGAATTTGATAAGGTAATTGATGCTGAATTGCATCCTGATTCAGGTGAAATAAAAATGGCTGAGGTAATCAATAGGATATCAGAGGTCACTGATGGTGAGGCCATTGTCGTTACTGACGTTGGACAACACCAAATGGTAGCAAATAGATATTATAAATTTCGAAAATCATTAAGCTGTATTACTTCTGGTGGTTTGGGTACGATGGGTTTCGCTTTGCCAGCTGCGATGGGCGCAAAAGTAGGGCAGCCAGAAAGAACGGTTATAGTTGTGATTGGAGATGGTGGTTTTCAAATGACCTTACAAGAATTAGGAACCATAAGGCAGAGTGATTTGGCGGTAAAAATTTTAATTCTAAATAATAATTTCCTGGGAATGGTACGTCAATGGCAACAATTGTTTTTTGAAAAGCGTTATTCTTTTACTGAGCTGGATAATCCAGATTTTCAAATGATTACCAAAGGTTACGGTATCAAGGCTCAAAAAGTTGAAAAACGAGAAAACCTAAACCAAGCGATACATGATTGGTTACATACTGAAGGGCCCGCGCTGCTAGAAGTAGTGGTCGAGCAAGAAGGAAATGTATTTCCTATGGTGCCTTCTGGAGCCTCCGTAGCTGAAATCAGATTAAATTGATATGAGTTTGGAATCTAAATATCCTACTTCAACACCGAGAGAATTTACTTTATCTGTACTTACTGAAGATAAATCAGGATTGCTCAATCAGCTGACAATCATTTTTACCAAAAGGAAGATTAATATCAATAGTTTGAACGTATCGGTTACAGAGGTGAAAGGCGTAAGTCGCTTTACGATTGTGACAGAGACAAGTAAGGATATGATTGATAACATTGTCAAACAAATAAGGAAGCTGATTGATGTGCTCGGAGCGTTTGTATATGAAGAACATCAGATTTTCTATCAAGAAATTGCCCTCTATAAAGTGCCGAAATATGCCATTATGGAGGGGAACTCAATAGAGGAGCTAGTGAGCAAAAGTGGCGCACGTATTTTAGTGGTTGAAACAGACTACATGATTATTGAGAAAACGGGAAACTCAAGAGAGACGCATGATTTATATCAAAAACTAGAACCTTTTGGGCTCTTAGAGTTCATCCGATCGGGCCGTGTGGCCATATCAAAATCAACAAGAAAAACCGAAGCTTACATTAAAGAATTAGAAGCTTCAAATTCAAATAAATTAAGTATTAAAGATTTTTAATTACTCATAAAAGTTAGACAAATGGCAAAAATTAATTTTGGCGGTGTAGAAGAAGAAGTAGTCACCCGTGAGGAATTTCCCCTCGAAAAAGCAAGAGAAGTAATGAAGGATGAAGTCATAGCCATTGTAGGATATGGTGTCCAAGGGCCGGGTCAGGCACTCAACTTGAGAGATAATGGATTTAATGTGATCGTAGGTCAAAGAAAAGGGGGGAAATCATGGGATAAAGCCGTTGCAGATGGATTCGAACCTGGAGTTTCATTATTTGAAATAGAGGAAGCTTGTGAGAAAGGAACAGTCATTCAATATTTGTTATCAGATGCAGGTCAAATTGACCAATGGTCCATTATTAAGCCTTATTTAACCCCAGGAAAAGCCCTTTATTTTTCTCATGGATTTGGCGTCACTTATAAGGATCAAACAGGAATAGATTTACCCAGTGACGTAGATGTTATCCTGGTTGCTCCAAAGGGATCAGGCACGTCATTAAGAAGATTGTTTGTAGCAGGAAAAGGCCTGAATTCATCATTTGCAGTGCATCAGGATGCATCAGGGCGTGCGCGTGAGCGGGTCATATCATTGGGTATTGGCGTGGGATCGGGTTATCTTTTTGAAACTAATTTTAAAAGTGAAGTGTATAGTGATTTGACTGGAGAGCGAGGAAGTCTGATGGGAGCTATACAAGGATTATTTGCTGCACAATATGATTTGTTGCGTAAAAAAGGACATTCACCATCAGAAGCGTTTAACGAAACGGTAGAGGAAGCGACCCAATCATTATATCCATTGGTAGCTGAAAAAGGCATGGATTGGATGTATGCCAACTGTTCAACGACCGCTCAAAGAGGCGCTTTAGATTGGTGGAAAAAGTTTAGGGATGCGGTTGCACCGGTTTTTGAAGAACTTTATGAAAGTGTGGCCACTGGAAATGAAGCCAAAATTACGATTGAAGCAAATCAGAAGGCCACTTACAGAGAGGGCCTTGAAAAAGAGCTTAATGAGTTAAGAGAATCCGAAATGTGGCGTACTGGGGCTACTGTGAGAAAATTAAGACCTGAGAATAAATAATTAACTTTTTTAACTACGATTGTTGTGGCAGATCAACTTTATATTTTTGATACAACCTTACGAGATGGTGAACAAGTCCCAGGTTGTAAACTGAATACGGAAGAAAAAATCGTAGTGGCTAAGGCGCTCGAAGCGTTAGGTGTAGATGTTATTGAGGCGGGTTTTCCTATTTCAAGTCCTGGCGATTTCAATTCGGTTCGTGAGTTATCTAAGGCCACTTCAAGACCTATCATTTGTGCCTTGACGCGGGCCGTTGAAAAGGATATTGAAGTAGCCGCAGATGCGTTGAAATATGCCAAAAGAAAGCGTATTCATACCGGTATTGGGACTTCTTTTTTGCATATTCATCATAAGTTGATGTCCACAGAAGAAAAAGTACTCGAGCGTGCTGTAAACGCGGTTAAATATGCCAAAAAATATGTAGAAGATATTGAGTTTTATGCTGAAGATGCTGGGCGGAGTGATAATGAGTATTTGGCAAGAGTAGTTGAATCAGTGATTGCTGCCGGTGCTACAGTCATCAATATTCCAGATACGACAGGATACTGCTTACCAGAGATGTATGGGGCGAAAATCAAGTATTTGATGGATCATGTGAAGGGCATCGAAAAGGCTATTCTTTCAACGCATTGCCACAATGATTTGGGTATGGCTACGGCCAATTCAATCATGGGTGTGATCAATGGTGCGCGGCAGGTTGAGGTCACTATGAATGGTATTGGAGAACGTGCGGGTAATACGAGTCTCGAAGAAGTTGTGATGACTTTTAAAAGTCACAAGGCCCTCAATATAGGAACCAATATCAATACGAAAAATATTTATCAAATCAGTAGGCTTGTCTCTAATTTGATGAATATGCCCGTTCAACCAAATAAGGCTATAGTAGGAAGAAATGCTTTTGCCCATTCATCTGGAATACATCAAGATGGTGTCATTAAGTTCCGCGAGAATTATGAAATTATCGATCCGGTGGAGGTGGGGGTTCAAGAATCATCCATATTATTATCTGCAAGAAGTGGTAGGGCGGCTTTAAGACATCGACTCAGTATTTTAGGATATGTGCTTGAAGAGGAGAAAATTGACGAAGTATATGAACATTTCTTAAATTTGGCGGATTCTCAAAAGGAGATTTCAGATGAAGACCTTGAAAATCTGATGGGTAAAGTTCATAGGGATAAAGAGCACGTTAAGCTTGATTTCCTCAAGGTTACTTCGGGAAAAGGTTTGGTGCCTAGAGCGGTAGTTCACTTATATGTTTTAGGAGAAAAAATAGAAGTTTCTGGGACGGGTGTTGGTGGAATTGATGCGGCATTAAATGCGATAAGGTCAGTAATTAATAAGAATGAGTTCATCGATGAGATTTTGATTCAGGCATTTAGCAGAACTACCTTAGCCTTAGGTAAGGTACATGTTCAACTAAAGAATCAAGCAGGAAAAATGTTTCATGGTTTTGCGGCACATCAAGACTTAATTACTGCCGCTATAGAGGCTTACCTGGATGCGGTTAATAAAATGGGATCCATTCAGCTGAAGAAGATTAAAGAAAAAGAATTATAAAGAATAAAATATGAGTCAATCGACGACATTATTTGATAAAATTTGGGATGGCCATACCGTTAAGTCTATTGAAAATGGGCCTAGTGTTTTGTATATTGATAGGCACTATATACATGAAGTAACCAGTCCAGTAGCTTTTCTAGGTCTAGAAAAAAGGCGTTTGAGTGTTGCTAATCCCCAAAAGACCACAGCTACCCCAGACCATAATATTCCTACTCAAGATCAACATTTGACCATTCAAGATGCTTTATCTAGACATCAAGTGGATAAGTTGATGAAGAATTGTAAAAATCATAATATTCCCTTGTATGGATTAAATCACAAATGGCAGGGTATCGTTCATGTGATTGGTCCCGAGCTGGGATTGACCCAACCTGGGATGACTATTGTTTGTGGAGATAGCCATACTTCAACACACGGAGCATTTGGATGCGTTGCTTTTGGCATTGGTACCAGTGAAGTAGAAATGGTTTTAGGTACGCAATGTATAATGCAGCCTAAGCCAAAGAAGATGCGAATCAAGATTGATGGAGTTTTAAGCAAAGGGGTAACGGCTAAAGACATCGCGCTCTACATCATATCCCAAATATCAACGAGCGGGGGCACTGGGCATTTTATCGAATATGCAGGAAGCGCTATTGAGGGATTGACCATGGAAGGACGTATGACCTTATGTAATATGAGTATTGAGAGCGGTGCTCGTGGGGGCTTAATTGCTCCCGATCAGACTACTTTTGAATACCTAAAGAACAAAGAGTTCTCTCCAAAAGACCAAAAATGGGAGGATGCCATGGCAAAATGGGCCCTACTCAAGAGCGATAAAGATGCTTCTTTTCACAAAGAATACTTATTTCATGCCCAAGACATTGAGCCCATGATCACTTTTGGAACTAATCCAGGAATGGGAACGGGAGTTACGGGTCACATTCCCTTGGCTGCTTCTTTAGCAGAGAGTGAAAGGGTTACTTATGAAAAATCTCTCCATTATATGGGCTTCAGTGATGGCGATAAATTGCACGGAAAATCTATTGATTACGTTTTTGTTGGTAGTTGTACCAACGGTAGGATTGAAGATTTAAGAGAATTTTCCCATTTTATTAAGGGCAAAAAGAAGGCAGAGAACATTACTGCTTGGATTGTACCAGGCTCTAAACAGGTAGAATTACAAGCTCAAGAGGAGGGTTTATTAGCCATCCTCGAAGATGCTGGATTTGAGTTGAGACAGCCAGGATGTTCGGCTTGTTTGGCCATGAATGATGATAAGATTCCTGCTGGAAAATATGCAGTTTCCACCTCTAATAGGAACTTTGAGGGTAGACAAGGACCCGGAGCACGTACCTTACTTGCAAGCCCTTTGGTAGCCGCAGCTTGTGCTATTTCAGGAAAAATCACTGATCCAAGAGAATATTTGAACTAAAAGCTTAAGTGTATGCCCATAGAAAAATTCATAAAAATTCAGTCTTCAGCGGTCCCTGTACGGATTGAAAATGTGGATACGGACCAAATTATACCTGCACGTTTTTTAAAAGCCGTCGAGCGAAAAGGATTTGGAGATAATTTGTTTAGAGATTGGCGCTATGATAAATCCAATAATCCGATCAGCGATTTCCCTCTGAATGAGATCAAATACTCAGGACAAATTTTGATTGGAGGAAAAAATTTTGGTAGCGGATCAAGTAGAGAACATGCGGCTTGGGCATTGTATGATTATGGATTTAAGGTAGTTGTATCTAGTTTTTTTGCTGATATATTTAAAGGAAACGCTTTGAATAACGGTCTGCTTCCAGTTCAAGTAACCTCAGCTGAGCTTAGTGAAATATTTGAGGCCATAGATATGGATACTCAAGCTACGTTCAGCGTTGACCTTGTCCAACAAACCTTTACAATAGATGCTTCAGATAAAGTCATCGACTTTGAAATTAATCCTTACAAGAAGGAATGTCTCTTACAAGGCTATGACGATATTGATTATTTATTAAGTCTGAAAAAAGAAATAGCAGTTTTCGAATCGAAAGAATGATATGGATGAGCAAAAAGTACTCATATTAGATACTACCCTCAGAGATGGTGAGCAGACCTCTGGCGTATCATTTACGGAAACAGAAAAACTCAGTTTGGCTAAAATTTTGTTAGAAGAGGTCAAAGTAGATCGCTTAGAGATCACTTCGGCGCGCGTATCAGAGGGTGAAAAAAGAGCAGCGCTACGCATTTTAAATTGGGCGAAGGATACAAGTCATTTAGAAAAAATTGAAATTCTTGGATTTGTAGATCAGCATGAGTCAGTCAAGTGGATTCAGGAGGTAGGGGGTAAGGTGATGAACTTGCTTGCCAAAGGATCAGTGAAGCATTTGAGGGGTCAATTACGCAAGACACCAGAAGAACACATTGAATCATTAATTGACACTATTGAATATGCCAATACATTGGGTATTCAGGTTAATTTATATCTAGAAGATTGGTCTAATGGAATGATCCAATCTCGGGATTATGTTTTTCAGTTGATGGATGCACTTGAGGACCAATCTATTTTACGCTTTATGTTGCCGGATACTTTAGGTATTTTGCAGCCCTCAGAGACGGCTTTTTTTGTGTCGGAAATGACCCATCGTTATCCCAAACTTAAATTTGATTTCCATGCACACAATGACTACGATCTGAGTGTAGCAAATGTTTTGGAAGCCGTGAAAGCGGGAGCAAGCTGTATTCACGTTACAGTAAATGGCTTGGGGGAACGAGCGGGTAATGCAATCTTGAGCAGTTCAATTGCAGCGCTTCGTGATCATCTTAAAATTGATACAAATGTGGTAGAAACCAATATTTATCGCATCAGTAAATTGGTTGAAACTTTTTCAGGTTTACGGATTCCCGCCAATAAACCGTTGATTGGGGCGAGTGTATTTACCCAAACTTGTGGCGTACATGCAGATGGGGATAGTAAAGATAATTTGTATTTCAACACGCTCATGCCCGAACGCTTCGGAAGATCACGAAGTTATGCTTTGGGCAAGACTTCGGGAAAAGCAAATGTGAAAAAAAACCTAGCTGAATTAGGTATCGAACTTAATGAGAAAACACTCAAAAAAGTAACGGACAGAGTCATCCAGTTGGGAGATAAAAAAGAGCAAATTACTTTGGATGATTTACCCTATATCGTCGCAGATGTTTTGGATTTAGCAGAGATTGAGCAAAAGGTAAAAATCATCAATTATAATCTATCACATGCCAAGGGCTTGAAGCCTGTAGCTTCAGTGGCCTTAAAGATAGAAGGGAAACAGTATGAGGCGACTTCAGCCGGGGACGGACAATACGATGCCTTTATGAATGCCCTATCAAAAATCTATAAAGAGAAGCTTAAGAAATCGCTTCCTCAATTGATAGATTATAGTGTATTGATACCCCCTGGAGGGAAATCAGACGCCTTATGCGAAACCACCATAACCTGGAAAATGAAGCGCGAATTCAAAACTCGGGGTGTTGATACGGATCAAACTTTTTCAGCTATAAAGGCAACCGAGAAGATGTTGAATTTACTCCAAAATGAGACCATTCTTCAAATCACACAATTACAATCACAATTTACTTTAGCATAAATTTCAATGAATTTGAATATAGCAATACTGCCCGGCGATGGGATAGGACCAGAAATTATTAACGAAGCATTAAAGATTACGCAAGTAGTTGCTGATAAATTTAATCATCAGTTGGTTTATAAACATGCGCTTACTGGTGCGGCCGCCATAGAGGCAGTGGGCGATCCTTATCCAGAAGAAACTCATGTACTTTGTATGGCCTCAGATGCTGTATTGTTTGGAGCCATAGGAGATCCTAAGTTTGATAATGATCCGAGTTCTAAAGTACGCCCTGAACAAGGTTTATTATCCATGCGAAAAAAATTAGGCCTTTATGCAAATATTCGTCCCTTGACTACTTTCAAATCTTTGATTCATAAATCACCCTTGCGCACCGAATTAGTAGATGGTGCTGATTTCGTCTGTATACGCGAGCTGACAGGAGGTATTTATTTTGGTCAACCGCAAGGTCGGTCAGAGGACGGTAATACCGCCTATGATACTTGCATATACACGCGATCTGAAATTGTAAGAATCCTAGAATTAGGATTTGAATTTGCACGTAAAAGGAGAAAAAAATTAACTGTGGTTGATAAAGCGAATGTATTGGCTACTTCAAGACTATGGAGGCAGATTGCTCAGGAGATGGCACCTAATTATCCTGATATTGAAGTCGAGTATTTACTCGTTGACAACGCTGCGATGCGTATCATACAATGGCCAAAGGATTTTGATGTTATGGTTACTGAAAACATGTTTGGGGACATTCTAACCGATGAGGCCAGCGTAATCAGTGGTTCTTTAGGCTTGTTGCCTTCAGCATCGATAGGTGTCCATACATCTGTTTTTGAGCCGATTCACGGATCTTATCCTCAAGCGGCAGGTAAAAATATAGCTAACCCTGTGGCGACCATACTTTCTGCTGCTATGATGTTTGAATATGCCTTCAAGTTGACCGAAGAAGCGGCATTAATCAGAGAGGCTGTAGAGCAATCTATAGTGGAAGAATTTGTGACTGTTGATATTGCCGAAATTGCTGTAGGACAGTCTACCTCTGAGGTAGGAGATTGGATGGCTAATTATATTAAAAATAAACAACTATGATTGTACTTAAGTTCGGTGGAACTTCTGTGGGTAATGCCAAGAGCATCAAACAAGTTGCCAAGGTATTGCTCGAGAAATCGTCATCAAAAGATGTTTTTGCTGTGGTTTCTGCTGCAGGAGGTGTTACCAACCAATTGATAAGCGCCACACATTTCGCTCAGAAAAGAGATACCCAATACGAGTCTTTGGTTAAAGAAATTGAAGCGTTTCACTTGACTCTTGCCAAAGACCTCATTGACATCAAACTACAAAGTGGTATTTTAGGGGGTATTAAGCTCATTATCAATGAGCTAGAAGAAATTTTAAAGGCTATTTTCGTACTACGAGAAAATAGTTTAAAGTCTTTTGATTGTGTATGTGGTATCGGTGAGCGATTATCCGCATTGATTGTATATAATTACCTCAAAGGATTAAATAAGGAGGTTAACTTGGTAGATCCTACTCAAATTCTGACTTGTACCAATGAGTTTAACTTTGGCCATGTGATCATGGATATCTCTCGAGAAAAGGCCATTAAACAGTTGGTTAATTTAAAACAAATTAATATCTGTCCAGGGTTCATTGCTAGGACATTAGAGGGGGATTTTACCACCTTGGGTCGGGGAGGTTC
>CAJXAT010000076.1 GCA_913050055.1 uncultured Flammeovirgaceae bacterium
CATCTTTCTTTGCGCATATCTGCAGTGTCATTTTATATGTTGTTATTGCTTAAATTTATTTTATCATTAGAAGATAAATAGCTTATGAGCAATAAACAAAACAATATAGTGATTACTTCAGCAGTAAGAACAGCAATTGGATCATTCAAGGGATCTTTAAAAGATATGTATTCGCATGAATTGGGCTCAATAGTTATTAAAGAAGTTATAAAAAAATCAAATTTAAACCCAAATGATGTTGATGAAGTGATTATGGGGCAAGTTTTAACAGCTGCTTCTGGGCAAAATCCAGCAAGACAAGCAGCTATAAAAGCTGGACTGCCTGCAGAAAAAACTGCTTATATAATTAATCAAGTGTGTGGATCTGGATTAAGATCTGTTGCTTCAGCGTATCAATCAATTTTATCTGGAGATTCTAATATTGTCGTTGCAGGTGGCCAGGAGAGCATGTCAAACGCACCACACGCAGTTCATATTCATAAAGGAAAAAATCTAGATGAAAAAAATCTTATTGATACAATGGTTCACGACGGATTGTGGGATGCATTTAATGGTTATCATATGGGAACCACTGCAGAGAATGTTGCAGCTAAATGGAAAATATCTAGAAAAGATCAAGATGCTTTTGCTTTATCATCACAACTTAAAGCCGAAGCAGCTTACATGGATGGAAAATTTAACAAAGAGATTATTCCAGTAATATTAAAATCTAAAGAAAAAAATATTAAGTTTAGTGTAGATGAACACCCAAGAAAAAAAATGACATTAGAAAGATTGCATAAATTAAAGCCAGCGTTTAAAAATGGTGACACTGTCACACCTGGTAATTCTTCTGGACTTAATGATGGTGCCGCTGCTGTAATTTTGATGAATGAGGATGAAGCAAAAAAAAGAAAGTTATCACCTCTAGCTAAAATAGTGTCATGGTCAACTTGTGGTGTGGACCCTTCTTTGATGGGTTCAGGACCTATCCCTGCATCAAAAGAAGCACTTAAAAAAGCTGAAATAAAACAAAAAAGTAGGGATAGGACAATTTTAGATCGTACTTTTACAAATATTTTGCCAAAAATGAACATCAACAGAGGCTTCATAAAATAAATACCGGCAACCATAAACACCAAGAGGAGAAGCACTTCTAAATTTCCCTCTATTTCATGGAATACTGTTTCAGGACTGGTCATTTTCATTAATACCACTTCTAGCGCGATCAAGCCTCCAGATTGGAGGGGATAACATTTAAGGGCCATGGCCAAAGTCAATATAAATTGACCGATAATGAGCCATCCGGTAGCTGTGGGTCCTAGGCTCAAAAGTAAAAATGGATTGAGCACTAAGAAGGCTAAAATCGTTTTTTTATACCAATGAGGTGATTTGCCTAAAAATGAGTTATATAGCTCCATATAATATTATTTGTTTACCGAATTACAGTATAGATATCAATATGTAGGCTTTCTCTAAGCATCCCCCATCGTATTTTTCACAGCAATATATACAGCGAATGAAGAAAATGCAAAATGTATCATCAGCAAATATAATTTGATTGGAATTAATTTATCCAAATCGGTTAAGTTAAAATCAAAGTATTTAGGCCTCTCTGATGGTCGTCTTATTTCTTGTTCTATCGCGTACAGATTTACTCATATGATGGAGTAAATCGATATTTTGATCATCCTAAATAACTCATCCTATATATTGTGCCACTTTTGTCATCTGAGATGAGTATTGAACCATCTTCAAGCATCAAAATATCAACGGGACGTCCCCAAGCCGTATTCGTGTGCTTATTTAAAAAACCTTCGACAAAAGTTTCGTAATGGATGCCAACGCCATTTTCCTCGGTGACAAGGGATAGTTTATGTCCGGTGTGGCCAGCATTTTTGGATCGGTTCCAACTGCCATGTTCAGGAATGATTATTTTATTTTTATAAGAAGGGGGAAACATATTTCCCGTGTAAAACTTAAGACCTAAAGGAGCGACGTGTGGCCCTAAATTGAATGCTGGAGACCTGTAATTTTCACAACTTTTATCCTGACCAAATTCAGGATCTAATATGAGTCCAGCATGGCAATAAGGAAACCCAAAATGTTGACCTGCCGCACTGAGTCTATTCAATTCACACGGAGGCAAGTCATCACCTAGTAAATCTCTACCATTATCTGTAAACCACATTTCTCCCGTTATTGGGTGCCAAGTTAAACCAACGGTATTCCGTACACCTTTGGCCACTATCTCTCGATTGGTTCCATCGGCATCCATTCTGACAATTGAGGCATAATAGGTATCATCTTTGGTTTCGCAAACATTACAAGGGGCACCTACGGGTACATATAATTTACCATCCGGTCCGAAAGCGATGTACTTCCATCCATGGTGGCTGTCTTCAGGGAAGTCATTGTATATTAAAGTAGCTTTGGGATCATTTAAGTTATCTTCAATAGCATCATAGCGCCATAGCTTATTTATTTCAGCAACATACAGTGCGCCATCTTTGAAGGCAATGCCATTAGGCATGATTAAATCCTTGGCTATAGTATACAGCGTATCCGCTTTCATATCATTGTTTCTGTCTTGGAGGGCATAAACGGAACTATTGGTCTTATTGCCGACAAACAGCACTCCATCCGGGCTCATGGCCATAGATCGGGCATTGTCTACGCGGCCGTATACTTCCACTTGAAAGCCCTTGGGCATTATAAGAGAATCTAGAAAGAGACCCTCTTCTGAAGTCAAACTTGCTTGATCTGAATAAACTTGTGAAGCGGGATCAGTACATGCTAGAATGATAAAGGGTAGGGTTAAAAAAGATAGTGACTTCATATTATTTAAATTTTAAACATTATTTATTTTGAACCGTTAAGATACTCATTTACATATTGTAAGAAGCCAATGCATCAGTTTAATTGTTCAAAGAATGAATCTGAGTTATGTCCATCTATAGCTTGCTTTATCTAGATCAGTATTAACAGATATTTTTCGAATTTTTTATTTATGTCTCAGCTACCATTTTGGTTTTAAATTTGATTTTGATTTCTTGTTATCTTTACTTAGCCGGTTGAGTGGGGTTACCGGTTGAGTGGAGTTAATTGATACTTACTAAGGCCTTATCCAAACTCAGACAAGCATAATTACTAAATGCCATAATAACTCTTATTGAAAATGCTTTTGATCACCTAGATCGAATAGCGATTAGTGATAATAATCAAAGTTATACCTATCGGCAACTTATGGACGCATCAAAAAAATTGCTATTGCTCTTTTAGAAGATAAAAAAGACCTCAATGAGGCTAGAATTGCTTTTATCGTGGCCCCTAGTTTTGAATACGCATGTATTCAATGGGGAATTTGGCGTGCAGGCGGCATTGCGGTCCCACTTTGTGTCAAACATCCTTATGATGCGATAAAGTATGTCATTGAAGATACTCAGGCTGAGGAAGTAGTTTTTTCATAGGGTTATAGAGCACTTATTGAGCCTCTATTTCAAGATTTTGAATTACGAAGAATTTCCATAGAAGCCGTAATGCTGTCAGTGGAGCAGGAAAATCCGAGACTGCCACAGATTTCCCTTGATCGGAGAGGCATGATCATTTATACCAGTGGTACTACAGGCAAACCCAAAGGAGTGGTCAGTACCCACCAAAACATTGAAGCTCAGATTAAGTCATTAGTGATTTCATGGGAATGGACAAAAGAAGATCATATATTAAATATTCTCCCAATTCATCACATGCATGAATCATTAATGTTTTAAGTTGTGCACTCTATAGCGGGGCTTGCTGTGAATTCTTATAGAAATTTGAGGCAAAAAAAGTATTCGACGTCTTTTGTAGGCAAGAGGTTAATCTGTTCATGGCCGTTCCAACCATTTATTATCGCCTTATTTATTATTGGAAGGAATTAACCGCAGCAGACCAACAAAAAATAGCTGCTTCCTTTAAGGATTTTCGACTGATGGTGTCGGGGTCTGCGGCTTTACCGATTTCCACCCATGAGGGGTGGACGAAGATCAGTGGTCATACTAGAACGATACGGAATGACCGAAATGGGTATGGCCATAAGTAATCCCTATAAGGGAACTCGAAAGCTTGGTTATATTGGCGTAGCCCTTGCTGGAGTTTCGATAAGAATAGCATATGAAAATAACCGTACGGCAGTCGATGGCATATCAGGAGAAATTCAAGTCAAAGGGCCCAATGTTTTTAAAGAATATTGGGAGAAACCAAGCGAAACCGCAGGATCCTTAATAGATGGCTGGTTCAAAACGGGTGATATAGCTGTTTTTCAAAAAGGTAGCTATAAAATATTGGGTAGAAATTCAGTTGACATCATCAAATCAGGAGGTTATAAAATATCTACTTTGGAGATCGAAGAAGTGCTCAGGAAGCATCCAGCTATTGAAGATTGTGCCGTAGTAGGTATTCCGGATGTGGAATGGGGAGAAATCATAGGGGCAAGTCTTATCATGACCCGTGATCAAGAAACCACTACAGCAATAAGGGAATGGCTAAAAGATAAATTACCTAGAGAAAAATACCTCGAAAATATTTAATTCAGACTGATCTCCTCCGAAATATAATGGGCAAATTCACCAAAAAAAGTATTGCAAAAAATATTTATCGAGGGCTCAAATAAATAGACTTGAACTATAAAAAATATCATCAATTATTTGTAAATGATCATAAAAATACTTGTATTTCTTTTTCGGTGTAATGCGCTCCCGAGACCTGGATTAATCGGTAATGGAGAGGAGATAATTCAAAGACAGGATTGAAGCTTCATTCTTACAGCGCATATAGTAATTAGACATTGTACAAAATACCTGTAAATAATTTTTAGAAATCACTTTCGCGAATTTTTTTCTAAAAAATATCATTCTTATTTATTACCTCCCCAAACGGAGAAACACGCATCTTTAGAATGAACTTTTCTCAGTAAAAAATTATACTCGTTCGATAACCAGAGCACTCGCGCCTCCGCCGCCATTGCAAATGGCGGCACAACCAATAGTGGCATCTTTTGATTGCAATACATTTTGCAGCGTAGTGACAATTCTCGCTCCTGAGGCACCTAAAGGATGGCCTAAAGAAACGGCGCCGCCATGTATATTTACCTTTTTGATATCGATATTCAATATTTTGTTAAAAGCCAGAGGCACCACAGAAAAAGCCTCATTGATCTCGAAATAATCCACATCGCCAAGATCTAACTTAGCAAGAGTCAAGGCTTTTGGAGCGGCATGGGTTGGTGCAGTGGTAAACCATGCCGGTTCATGGGCAGTATCTGCAAAAGATAAAATTTTTGCTACTGGTTTTAAATCATATTTTTTGACTGCGGTCGCACTTGCCAAAATCAAAGCTGCCGCCCCATCATTCATTGTTGATGCATTGGCCGCGGTCACGGTGCCTGTTTGTGAAAAAGCAGCACGCAATTGGGAGATTTTTTCAAATTTGACATTTTTATACTCTTCATCTTCAAGGATGAGCCTGGATTCGCTTCTTCTTTGTGGTACAGAAACTCCTACTATTTCATTGGATAAAACCCCGTTTTCAGTATTTAAAGCACTATTTTGATAAGATCGAATGGCATAGGCATCTTGTTCTGCTCTTGTGATATCGTATTTTTCAGCCGTTTGATCAGCAAACACGCCCATTGGGATCTCATCATAAGGGTTTAGTAAACCATCTTTATGTAATCCATCGATCAAGGCTGCATTGCCATATTTATAACCATATCTGGCTTTGGGAATGTAATAAGGAATGGCAGACATGTTTTCCATGCCCCCTGCTACTAAAACATCCGCTTGACCCAGCATAATACTTTGGGCAGCGAACATGATAGATTTGGCCCCAGAGGAGCAGACTTTATTTACCGTAGTACAAGGGGCGGTATTCGGAATACCAGCGGCCAGGGCAGCTTGACGAGCAGGTGCTTGGCCTAAACTGGCCGAACAGACATTACCCATAAAAACTTCGTCAACATTCTTTGAGTCAATATTTCCTTTTTCTAAGGCTCCTTTAATCGCTGCAGTTCCTAATTCAGTCGCTGATACATTGGCAAACATTCCACCAAAACTACCCAGGGGGGTACGAGCCGCAGACACGATATAAACTTCTTTATTTGACATCTTTTTTTAATTACGGTAACAAATATAATTTTTCTTTAGTTATATAGACCTATATCTTCAGGTAAGTGAAGCGGTAGCATGCTTGAGATCAGTGTGGGAGTCAGATGTAGTGCTAAATGATGCGAAACTCATAAGTTGATTTTTTAACGTTTTTTCATAAAATTCATACCCACTAATAGAAGGACGCTGGATCAGTCCAGTACAAAAAAAGTTGATAACGATTCTCTTTAAATATCATGTACTCTCAAGAGGTTAAGACAGATGGAATGATTTATTTTTAAGTAATTAGAGCTGAATTTGGCATAAAAGAAGGGTCTTGTCTACCTTTGCGCCCGCATGATCAGTATTGATAATATTAGTTATTACCTAGGTGAGCGAATTCTCTATGAGGACGCCTCTTTATTCATCACTCCTAAAGATAAAATAGGTCTAATTGGCCTTAACGGCACGGGTAAATCTACTTTGCTCAAGATGCTGGTGGGAGAGGTAGAATTGGCTTCAGGAAAGATTTCACGAGGTAAAAGCACGTCGATTGGATTTTTGAATCAAGATCTGCTTTCCTACCAAAGCGATGAACCCATTCTTGAAGTAGCTATGCAGGCTTTTCATCAGGCCCTTGATTTGCAACATCAAATAGATGTAATTCTCAAGGAAATGGAAGAGAATTATACAGATAAATTACTGGAAAGACTGTCTTTAGTTCAGGAGCAGTTTGAAGCGGCTGATGGCTATAGGATTCAGTCTCAAGCGGAGGAATTGTTGGAGGGCATAGGATTCAAGACGGCAGACCTTAAACGACCACTTAGAGAGTTTTCGGGAGGGTGGAGGATGCGCGTCATGTTGGCTAAGTTGCTTTTAGAGAAGCCTTCCTTATTGATGCTAGATGAGCCTACCAACCACTTAGACTTACCTTCTATACAATGGATTGAGTCTTACCTACAGAGTTATGAAGGGGCATATATCATTGTTTCTCACGATCGCACCTTTCTCAACAGCACGGTCAATAAAATAGTTGAAGTATATGCGAGTAAACTCAATTTGTACTCGGGTAATTACGATTATTATCTTGAGGAAAAAGAATTACGCAATGAGGTGCAGCAAAATGCTTTTGAAAATCAACAGCAAAAAATCAAAGAAGCTGAAAGATTCATAGAAAGATTCAAAGCAAAAGCGACTAAGGCCAAACAGGCCCAGTCCAAGATAAAGCAATTGGAAAAATTAGATAGGATTGAAGCAGTTGTTGATGAAAATATGCAGGTCAATTTTAAATTTAATTTTAAGACTCAGTCGGGACGCCATGTAAAGCGACTTCAAGACATTAGTAAGTCTTATGGAGATTTAGCTATTTTAGAAAAGGTAACTCTGGGTTTACAACGTGGGGATAAGGTGGCATTGATTGGCGCAAACGGTAAAGGTAAATCAACTGTTTTACGTATCATAGCGGGTACCGAAGTGCATGAAGGTCAAGTGGAAACAGGTCATAATGTATTGATGTCATTTTATGCACAGCATCAACTAGAGGCGCTCAACATCAACAATGACCTCGTTGAAGAGCTCAAACAGGAAGGAACCGGTAAAAATGAGCAAGAATTACGGGGTGTTTTGGGATGTTTTTTGTTCAGTGGGGATGAAGTATTCAAAAAAATAAAGGTGCTCTCCGGAGGTGAGAAATCTCGAGTAGCTTTAGCCAAAGCCCTGATCTCTGAAGCCAACTTTTTATTACTCGATGAGCCTACTAACCACCTTGATATGCTTTCGGTAGGTATTTTGGTGCAGGCTTTGCAGCAATATGAGGGTACATTTATGGTGGTTTCACACGACAGGCATTTTATCACGAAGGTGGCCAACAAAATTTGGTGGATTGAAGATCATCAATTAAAGGAATATCCGGGTACTTATAAAGAATATCAGTGGTGGATGAGTCAGCGTAAATCACCACCGAAATTGGCTGTAAAAAAAGAGAAAAAATCAAAGACCAAAGTCAAAGAAAAACCAATCAAGCCCAAATCTCAGACGACGTTGAAAAGACAGGTATCTGATGTAGAATACCAAATACAGGAACGAGAATCATTGATAAAATCTTTAGAAATTGAGATGACCCAACCAGAGGTTTATCAGGATAGCGATAAACTTTCCATGTTAAATGATCAATTTCAAAAAGCGAAGAATGAATTAGATCAATTGACCAAAGAATGGGAAGTCTTGATCTCGTCTATTGAATAATTGGAAATAGTCTCAATTTTATTATGTTATTTCCATAATTTTTGTGTTCGAATAAAAATATGGCAGCTGAAAAAGGAAAAATGTAAAAATAAAGATGAAAGAATAGCGGTAGCTCTTAAAGATGTTTATATTAGTAGCGAGGAGGGGAGTTGAACCCCTGACCTCCGGGTTATGAATCCGACGCTCTAACCAACTGAGCTACCTCGCCATGTCTTAATATATACTTTTAAATATATATATTTAAAGGAGCGCAATTTAACAACAAATTATTATTAATTATGATTGGGCTAATATTTTTTATTACCTTGTCGAAAATCTTTTTTTTATGAATAAAAGTAAGTTTATAGGAGAATACAGCATCAATGCATCACGGAAGATGTTGTTTCCTTATATCAGTACTGCATCTGGACTTTCGCAGTGGTTCGCAGATGACGTCAATATCACAGAAGACAAAGTATATACCATGCTTTGGGACGGTGTGGTAAATAGGGCCAGAATTGTTTCGATCAAAGCCAATCAACATATTAAATTTGAGTTTGAGGGAGAAGATGATGACGATTTAAATTCTATCGAAATCCGACTGGAAATGAATGAACTGACCCAAGAAGTTTATATAAAAATTACTGATTATTCTGATTTAGATGATCAGGAAGTCTCTGATCTGTGGGAGGGTTTGATACATGACTTGAAAGAAATTGTTGGTGGTTGATCGTTATAAAACATCTTTTTTTTTCTTTTGAAGAGCAATGTTGAGAGAAAATGAGGAGACTGGATAAACTCATTCTTAAATCTTTTATTGGTCCGTTTTTCTTGACAACCATTGTTGCGACGTTCATTCTACTGGTCCAATATATGCTCAAATATTTCGACGATTTTGTTGGAAAAAATTTGGGATTTAAAGTTTTTGGGGAGTTACTCTTTTATTTCAGTATCAATATTCTTCCAAATGCACTTCCACTAGGTGTTTTAATTTCCTCTTTGATGACCTTTGGCAATCTGGGAGAAAATTTTGAATTATCAGCCATAAAAAGTGCTGGTATATCTCTTACTAGGACATTGAGACCTATATTTTTTTTCATTTTGGTCTTGACAATAGCTGCATTTTTTTTTAATGATTACGTAGTTCCAGCAGCCAACCTTAAGGCGTATAGCCTGATCTATGACATTAAACATCAAAAACCTGCTTTAGATATTAAAAAAGGAGTTTTCTACAATGGTATTCCTAATTATAGTATAAAAGCCAACGAAAAATTCAATGATAACATTACACTAAAGGATGTAATGATCTATGATCATACGCGCAAAAATGGTAATAATTTTGTCATTTTGGCGGATTCTTCAAGAATGTTTTCAATGTATAACGATAAGTATTTGAAATTAGAACTTTTCGACGGACAATATTTTAATCAGCAGGCGACCAAGAACAATCGGGTAGATCAATTTCAGCGCACTTCTTTCGATCAAATGTATATGATGTTCAGTCTATCTTCTTTTGATCTTAAAAGAACAAGGGAAGAGCTTTTTCAGAACAACAGACAAATGAAAAATATTGAGGAATTGACCTCAGATATCGATTCACTACAGTCCGAGGAAGAATTAGCATTAATTGGATTACATGAATTTTCTAAAAATTATTTGTTCCATCGCCTGGATAGAACACGTTTTCAGAAGAAGAATGAGAATAAAACCAATTCATCGAGGTTAAAAACGGATACGCTGATCAAAAATAATGATAAACAGAACCGGTCAAGTAAAGTAAAGGCTTCTATGATTAATATCAATCTTGTAACGTCTAGTTTTCCGGGTGTATCAGGAGATAGTATCATGCTAATTTCTGCAAGAAAAAAAAACCGAAAAAATAAAGAATTAAATGATTATTTTCAGAAGAAGCAAAGTCCAAAATTGGCTCAGATATCTTTAAAAGACTTGGATTCTTTATTTACTACAGCCCGTAAAAAAGGTTTAATTCTGCAATGGGCGTTAACAAAGATTAGAGCCTACAAGGTTAACATTTCAAGCATTAAGTCTAAATTAAAGCGGCTTAAATACGAATCGGAGCGATATAAAATTGCTAAATTTAAAAAATATAGTCAGGCTTTTGCTTGTATGGTTATGTTTTTGATAGGGGCACCGCTTGGTGCCATTATCAAGAAAGGAGGGCTAGGTTTTCCAGTAATTATTTCCATCTTTTTTTATATTTTTTATTACGTAGCTAGCATACTCAGTGAGAAGTGGGCCGTCGCTGGTTTTGTTAATGGTGCTTATTCGGTTTGGATGGCAGACTTGATCCTATTACCCATTGGTCTGTTTTTTTTGAGACAAGCTAGGGTGGATGCGCGACTTTTCGATATTGATTATTATTCAGTGGTGATTGATAAGTTTAAACAACGCCTGTTCAAAAAATTAAAACATTAAAACATTAAAGAGCTTGTATTCAAATTTAGTATTGATTAAATTTGCGCGTTATTGAAACATATTAATTCAGAAAGTATATAAATGTATTTAACAGCAGAGAAAAAACAAGAGTTTTTTAAAACACATGGTAAGGGAACGCAAGACACTGGCACATCGGAGTCTCAAATTGCTTTATTTACTTACCGTATTAATCATCTTACAGATCACCTGAAGGTGAATAAAAAAGACCACTCAACCCGCTTAGGGTTGTTGAAGTTGGTAGGAAAGCGGAGGAGACTTCTCGACTTTCTCTACAAAAACGAAATTGGGCGATATCGTGATATAATAGCCAAACTCAATCTAAGAAAGTAACAATATTTTAAGGGAGCTGTTTCAAGGTTCCCTTTTTTTTCAAATTTTGATTTAATAAAGTTATGCTTCCATCATTCAAGCAAAAAATATTTTCATTACCTGATGGTACTTCTATAACCATCGAAACAGGTAAATTAGCTAAACAGGCAGACGGATCAGCCGTCGTAAAAGTGGGTGACATGATGTTGCTGGCCACCGTAGTATCCAAAAAAACCGCTGGAGATAATGTTGATTTTCTTCCATTATCGGTTGATTATCAAGAGAAATTCGCTGCGGCAGGAAAAATACCAGGGGGATTTCTCAAAAGAGAAAGCAGGCTTTCTGATTATGAAATTCTCATATGTAGATTGGTAGATAGGGCTCTAAGACCCTTGTTTCCTGATGATTACCACGCAGATACACAGGTAATGATCAGTCTTATTTCGGCAGATCCAAAGATCATGCCTATAGCTTATGCTGCCCTAGCAGCTTCTGCTGCATTGACTGTTTCAGACATACCTTTTAATGGACCCATTTCAGAAGCCAAGGTAGCCCAAGTAGGAGGTGCTTATGTAATAAATCCTTCTGTAGAGCAAAGTGCGGAAGCTAAAATGGAGTTGATAGTAGCAGGTTCTGCTGACAATATCATGATGGTAGAAGGTGAGTGTAAAGAGGTTCAGGAAGCCGAAATGCTTGAAGCTATAAAGGAAGCTCATGAGGCGATCAAAATCCAATGTGCTGCTCAACTTGAGTTAGCTAAAGAGGTTGGAGCCACCGAAAAGCGTACTTACGATCATGAAAATCATGATTTACCATTGGATGACATGATCAAGGCAGCTTGCTATGATCAATGTTATGCCGTGGCCAAGGAAGGTATTGCCAACAAAGAAATACGTAAAGAAAAGTTTGGTACCATCATTGATACGTTTGTTGATGGATTAGGAGAAGACCACCAATATGATGAATTTTTGATTCGTAAATACTATCATGACGTTCAAAAAGACGCAATCAGAAATTGTGTCATGGATTCAAGTGTCAGATTAGATGGTAGGAAATTAGATGAAATTCGACCCATTTGGAGTGAAATAGATTACTTACCAGGTGCACATGGTTCTGCAGTTTTTACTAGAGGTGAAACTCAATCATTGACCTCCGTTACTTTAGGATCTAAAGTAGATGAGCAAATGATTGATGGTGCCATGCATTCAGGCTACAACAAATTCATTCTGCACTATAATTTCCCAGGATTTTCAACGGGAGAAGTAAGACCTAATAGAGGTCCGGGAAGAAGAGAGGTAGGACATGGAAATTTAGCAATGAGGGCTCTAAAGCCTGTACTTCCTCTAGAAAGTCCTTATACAATAAGGATTGTATCAGATATACTCGAATCCAATGGATCTTCATCCATGGCTACAGTTTGCGCAGGTACATTGGCTTTGATGGACGCTGGAATTCAGATAACCAAACCCGTATCAGGAATAGCTATGGGAATGATTTCTGAAAAAGATGGTTCTCGTTATTCGGTGCTTTCGGACATTTTAGGTGATGAGGATCATTTAGGAGATATGGACTTTAAGGTTACCGGTACACGAGATGGCATCACTGCTTGTCAGATGGACATCAAAGTGGATGGTTTGTCGTATGACATTCTTGAAGAAGCTATGGAGCAAGCCAAGAAAGGAAGGCTACATATTTTGGATAAGATTACAGATACTATTGATGTGCCAAGGGCTGAAATGAAACCAAATGCCCCAAGATTGATTTCAATTATCATTGATAGAGACATGATTGGTGCAGTGATTGGTCCTGGAGGTAAAGTAGTCCAGGAAATTCAACGTGAGACCGGCGCTACTGTGGTTATAGAGGAAACGCCCAAAGGAGGATTGGTGAATATTTTTGCAGTTAATAAAGAGGTACTAGATAAGGCGGCCAATTGGGTCAAAGGAATCGTGGCCATGCCTGAAGAGGGTGAAGTATATGAGGGTAAAGTTAAATCTATTATGCCATTTGGTGCTTTTATTGAATTCATGCCAGGTAAGGATGGCCTACTTCATATCTCTGAAGTGAAGTGGGAGAGATTGGAGAAGATGGAAGGTGTCATGGAGGTAGGAGAAGAAGTGAAAATAAAGTTGATCGAGATCGATAAAAAGACGGGTAAATACCGGTTGTCAAGAAAGGTTCTACTACCTAAGCCTTAGTAAATATGAGGAAGAAGCCCCTAAGGGATATCCTCTTGCATGACGGAACACAACAAATAAGGATCATCTTTCTATGAAAGACGATCTTTTTTTGTTTGATATGTTTACATCTTGCCATGAAACCTTAAACATCTCACTCGAAAGATATCCATAGATGTTTTAGGATAGTGATTATATAAAACTTACGTACAGATTCACTCGAATGAGCTGAACTTGTGCTCATTATTTAGGGTCATTGCGTTAGCTTTTAGATATTCATAAATTAGACCAAATAGATGACTTATTATATTAAGTATTCTAAACTCTCATAGATGCTCTTATAACTTTGAAATTCTCATTTAGTTACAAATTAAGCCCCTAAGATCACAACAGCCGCTTACAGCCTAGTAGAAAACGGTACTAACGGTAAGGTACTAGAAACTGTAGAAGCTTCAGATCCTGATGGTGATACAATGACTTATGTGATTGCAAGTGGCAATGATGCTGAAGGCTTTAGTTTGAATGATAAGAGTGGAGAGTTGACCGTATCAACGAGTTCAGTACTGGACTTTGAGACGACACCTACTTTTAATTTAGGTATTGAGGTTTCTGATGGTTCATTAAGTGATTTAGCTATTTTTACCATCAGCTCAACTGATGTCGAGGAAGAGGAAACTCTATCCCTAGCGGATGCCTCAGCGATGATCTATACGAATCCCACAAATGGCATCGTTAATATCAATATGGTAGCCTTGAAAGAAGCTACGATCTATAACCTAACCTCTTTGGTAAAAGAATCATAAGCTCTACCGACACTCGCCTTGATATGAGTGCGCTCAGTGAGGGAGTATATATCATCAAG
>CAJXAT010000077.1 GCA_913050055.1 uncultured Flammeovirgaceae bacterium
CAATTAAAGGGTATTTTTTATTTGAATCAAATCGTTTCTTTTTTGAGTCAAGATGGTTTAAAAAATTAAGGATCTCCCCCTTATTCTTGTCAAAATGTTCACCACTACCAATTAAGACTAAATAATCTAAAGGATTGCTATTTTTCTCCTTTAAATAGTCAGAAATAATGCCACGTTCTTTATCAGCAACATCCCCTGATATGTGACGCCCATAAATCGTACCCGAAACGACTAGTGTGATTAAAAAACAAATAATAAATCGTGGCATGGATTAATTCCTTAACACTAATTTAATATTTAATTAACATTTAAACAAAAAAATCACTTTGGGTGTAGTAAAACACCCTAAAAAAATAAAAAAAAGTGTATCTACGTAACAATTAAATAATATTAGAAGGGGTAAACGAGATTTTATGGGCAATAAATATCATAAGAATTCCACATATCTCTCGGACTTAACCGCATTGAATGGGAGTTAACACAAGGGATTAAGTCAGGGCTTAATTTCTTCGTCTTCCTTTTCTATGATTTTTTTTTGGCGCTCTTTTATCGCGGAAGTTTCTTTTTTTCGAAGGGGCAGAAAATTTTGATTTTCTAGCATGTTCATCAAGGTTGACTCTGATATCTCGCCCTTTGATCTCGATGCCGACAAAAGTTTCGCCTAATTTCTGATCATGATTGGCGTCTACATCAAAGTAAGCACAATTCTTTTGAATACTTAGAGGACCGAAATATTTGCGCTCTATTTTGGAATTATCGGATAAAAAATGAATCAAGTCTTCCCTAGTCATTCCGTCAATTGTGCCGATATTAACAAAATATCTATTAAAAGCGCCCCTATTTTTCTTATCTGACCTGCTTGACCGTGATCCTGAGCCTGAAGCTTCGTTTAAATCAGATTGACCACCTCCCTGAATCATTAAGTGATCCAATTGAGTCGTAATTAATCTTTTCAGTATATCTTCTTTATCCAAATGCTCAAACTGTCCATTGAGTTTGCTTAAGATGCTCTCCGCTTGCAAATCTACCGTTGTATTGATAATCAAACTGGCCCAATTATTGATCCTTGTAGACTTGAGTTCTTCAAGTGCGGGCACCTCAATTTTTTCAAAACTAATATTGATTCTTTTTTCAATTTCGGTGATTCTTCGTCCCTCTCTCGGTGTAATGAAAACAATAGAGGTACCCTTTTTACCCGCCCGTCCCGTACGACCACTCCTGTGTGTATAACTCTCTAACTGATCGGGTAAGGTGTGGTGCATCACGTGGGTAAGGTCATTTACATCGATGCCTCTGGCGGCTACGTCGGTAGCTATTAATAACTGCATAGATCGTGTTTTAAAGCGCTTCATGACAGCATCTCGTTGACCCTGGGACAAGTCCCCGTGGAGGGCTTCAACCCCATATCCCAAATGACCTAAGTCATCTGCGATTTCCTGGGTTTCTCTTTTGGTTCTACAAAACAATACCCCTCTCATGTCTGACTGAATATCCATAAACCGCCTGATCGCCGGCACTTTGTTCGATGGTTTTGTGATCACGTACTTATGGGTGATATCTTTATTGCTTTGTTCTTTTGAATTTACTGAGACCTCAACTGGAGTCTTCATGTATTTCGTTACAATTCTTCTGATTTCCTTGGGCATCGTCGCTGAAAACAGCCACGTCACCCTTTGTTCTGGAGTAAACGAAAGGATCTGATCAATATCTTCTTTGAAGCCCATGTTAAGCATTTCATCGGCTTCATCCAAAACAACATACTGTACTTGATCCAATTTAATTGCCTTTCTTTTGATTAAATCTATCAATCGCCCTGGGGTAGCAATTACAATTTGAGTAGGCTTTCTTAAAGCACTTATTTGATTGGTAATCGCAGCGCCTCCAAAGACTACCTCTACGTTTGCTCCCTTTACACCTTTAGCGAATTGAGCAACTTGCTTTGCTGTTTGTTGCACTAATTCTCTAGTAGGTGCCAACACCAAAGCTTGAACCGATCGGTTTTCACTCTCTACAAGATCAATAAGAGGAAGTCCAAAAGCAGCTGTTTTTCCAGTTCCAGTTTGTGCTAAACCGATAAAATCAATAGGCGTATCACTTAAGAGCAAAGGGATTGATTGTTCTTGAACAGGGGTAGGCGTTCTAAAACCTAAATTGTTAAGAACATCAACCAATGGATTAGATAATCCTAAATTAGAAAAAGTACTCAATGGGATTTTCTTTAATGAAGCGCAAAGCTAATCAAATGACTCGAGGATAAGTTTTTATTCTTCAATAATTAAATATTGACCCTCAATAAGACCCAATTAAAAATGATAAAATTCTATAAATAGCTCAAAACCTTGATTGAAGTTATTTTTAAGTATTCAATAATTACTGAGTAATATTTTTCGGGTTAATAGAAATTTTAATATGCTCGTATTATGTTATTTAAACCAACTTTAATTAATATTAACTAAAAATTAATATTAAAAAAAAATACGACATCAAATGAAGTTTACGGCACCACTCCATGCGTTTACCTATTGGGAAAAAAGTACCCCTGATCAACTCATGTTCCATCAGCCCTTTGCCCAAGGTTCGGTAAAAACGACTTATCGAGAAGCCGGCATCGAAATTAGAAAAATCGCCCAAGCCTTGATTGCAATGGATTATGCTCCCAAGTCCAAAATTGCCCTACTTTCAAAAAATTGCAGTCATTGGATCATGGCAGACTTAGCCATCCAAATGGCAGGACATATTTCTGTCCCTATTTACCCAACCATAAATGCGAACTCCATTGCAGAAATTATGTCTCACAGTGAATCAAAAGCAGTTATCGTAGGAAAGTTGGACAACTATGAGGCTCAAAAATCTGGCTTAGAAGGATTCACTAAAATAGGAATTAAGGCTTATCAGGTTGAAGAAAAATTGAATTGGGAAGATATGATTGCCCAAAATGAAGCATTGGAAGAAGTTCCAGAACAAAATGCTGAAGATTTGTTAACGATCATGTATACCTCTGGTACTACGGGATCTCCAAAAGGAGTTATGCACCGTGTGGGTTCATTCAATGCGGTAACCAACACTGCGGTAAGTGCAATTGCTATAAATGCTAGCAAGCCTCGTTTTTTCTCCTATTTACCTCTCACGCACATCGCCGAAAGGATAGGTATAGAAATGTTCGGATTGTATCAAGGGGGGAGTTTCAACTTTCCCCTATCCATAGAAACCTTCGCTGATAATTTAGCAGCTACCCAACCCGATCTATTTTTTGCGGTACCTAGGATATGGACTAAATTTCAAGATAGTATCCTAAATACCATCCCTCAAAAAAAGTTAGATCTTTTACTGTCAATTCCGATTATTAATAACGTCATTAGAAAAAAAATTAAGAAAAAACTCGGCTTACTAAATACTCAAGCGATTTTTACGGGTGCGGCTCCCATTTCCATAAGTCAATTGATTTGGTTCAAGCGACTAGATATTGACATTTGTCAAGCCTATGGTCTTACTGAAGATTGTATTCTCTCTCATTTTAATCTGCCTGGACAAAATAAATTTGGATCGGTAGGCAAACCGCTTGCTGGTGTTGAATTGAAATTTTCTCCTGAAGATGAAATTTTGATCAGAAGTGAATGTTTGATGCAAGGCTATTACAAGGAAGAACAAATGAGCAGCGAAGTTTTCACAGAAGATGGTTTTTTAAGAACGGGAGACATCGGTGAATATGATCATGACGGCTTTCTTTGGATTACCGGAAGAATTAAAGATCAATTCAAGACAGATAAAGGAAAATATATTTCACCAGCACCAATAGAGCTCGAAATGATGAAAAATTCGGATATTGATCAAGTATGTGTGGTTGGCACAGGTATTCCTCAACCGATTGGACTCATCGTCTTGTCTGATACAGGAAAAGAAAAAGAGCAAGCAGCATTGATAGAAAGTCTTGAGCAAACCATAAAAGTTCTGAATCCAACCTTAGAAAGTGTGGCTAAAATTCAAAAAATAGTGGTCATGAAGGAGGATTGGACCATCGACAATGGTTTACTTACGCCGACCATGAAAATAAAGAGGAATCGAGTTGAGAAAATTCATCAAGACGTATATAACCAATGGTTTAATGACGAGGCGGCTATATTATTTGAATAAGCACGCTTCACCCTGTATTCCTCATAGCGCTTGAAAGGGCGTTAATAGAAAGCATAATCTCCGTTTGTGTTTCTTGCGCCGTTTGTTCATCGTGCACTTTTTCTGTACGCCATTTTTTCAATAAATCAATTTGTCGCTCATGCAGTGGATCCATCAAGGATGCGCGCAGCATATTTGAGTAATAATGATTCACGCGCCGCTCTTCAATTGGCCGTCCTAATAACACTTCAAAATGATATTTCACACGCGTCAGTTCGTTCAAAAACAAGTCCGTAAACTTTTCTCTAATTTCTTTATTTTTAACTAAATCAGCGTATTTAAGCATGATTCTCTCATCGGTAGCAGCAATACTGGTATCTATATTTGTAAATACATATCTTATAAAAGGATCATCTTTCATTTTCAATTTAAATAAATTGTAATCCGCAGGAGATTCACTTTTTAGTTGATCCAATGCGGTACCGATCCCATACCAGCTGGTCATATGAAATCTACATTGACTCCATGAAAAAACCCAAGGGATCGCTCTCAAATCTGAAAGTGAATTGGCGCCAGTTCTCTTGGCTGGCCTCGACCCAATCTTACTGGTCTCAATGGCATCTATAGGTGTTGCCTGTCTGAAAAATTCCATGAACCCTTCTTCATTGATCATCTTTTCGTAGGTCTTTTGAGAATTCATTGATAACTGCTCTAAAATAGTTGCCTGCGTATGGAAAACTCTCGGAGAATGTCTATCTAAGATGGTTTTAGACAATGCATTGGCTGCTAATAGTTCTAGATTGTAGGCCGCATTTACCTTATTGGCATACTTTTGAGCAATCGTCTCCCCTTGCTCGGTCAAACGGACATCACCATTCAGCGCTGAATGTGGAAGGGCATCAATAAAATAATGGGTAGGTCCAGATCCCCTACTGATCGATCCACCCTTACCGTGGAAATACCTAATTCTTACCCCATTGTCAACACCCACTTGACTTAGATTGTATTGGGCTTTGTAAAGGTTCCATTGACTGGCCATGATTCCCCCATCTTTGTTGCTATCACTGTAACCCACCATTACCTGCTGCACGGGTTCCTTTTCACCTCCCTTGAGGGCTTGTAATGTTCTTTTTGTAAAAGGATGATTCAGGAAGCCATGTAAGATTTCAGGAGCCACTTCTAAATCACCAATGGTTTCAAATAGAGGGACTACGGGTATTTTAGAAATTAATCCGGTTGTTGTCATTTGTGTAAGTCCAGCCTCTCTTGCTAAAACATATACCACTAATAAATCAGACAATGATCGGGTCATACTCACAATCAAAGACCCTATGCAATTCAGACCATATTTATCTGTATGATCAGCGATCACCCCATAACATTCCATAACTTTTTGGGCATGCATTTTAAGAACTGTTTTTGAATGCGTGAACAAACGAGCAGAAAGCAACTCTTTATTGAGGAAATCAAGCCGCTCCGTTTCACTCCATTCTGAAAAATTAGTCTTTTCAGCCAATGAGGCCTCTAGAAGCTCATCCATGGCTTGGTCATGAAAAGTACTGTTTTGACGAATATCCAATGCCGCTAGATGAAAACCAAAAATCTCGACAATCCTTAAGGTAGCATTTACTTCGTTGTAAGCTGTTGATTGGGCTCCAAACTCAATCAACTCTTTTTGTAATATTTTTAAATCGGACAGCAACTCAAAAGAATGGAGATACGCCCCTTTAGAAGCTAATAATTCAGTAGCATGACCCCTTTTGGTATCTACGGGTAGTCTAGCAATCATCAAACTTATGAACTGTCTAAAAACCTCTCCTTTGTTACGCGCCAAAATTTCTTCACCATAGACAATTAATTTCTCCTTCATTTCCATCATTCTAGATTGTAAAGATTCACTAGAGTCTTCCAACGAATAGGCAAAACTCAATTTTTTAACTAAGTCCAATAATTTTCTTCTGATAACAACAAATGCATTGAGTCTCAATTGCAGTAGGGTATCTCGAGTAACTGTGCTGGTAACCAGAGGATGACCATCACGATCACCTCCCACCCAATTTCCAAATCTAATTTTCGGAAAGGCATCATTCTCTGAAACTTCATTCTGGGCGAAACCTTGATCATTACAAGCGCTAATCAATCGCTTATCCAATATTGAGATAACATCGGGAAATACGTTGGTTAAATAGTGAGAAATATTTCTCAATTCAGAGGCTACATCAGGTTTTTCCAAATATATTTCACCTGTTTTCCATAAACGGTAAAGAATTTGCTTAATATCCTGCCTTAAATCTCCCAGTTCATGCGCATTGTACATTGAGTTTTCGCGCTGCACCATTTTAAGATACAATTCCCTTCTGTGCTCTAATACGGTCGCGCGCTTCGCCTCGGTAGGATGTGCTGTAAGCACGGGCTCAACAAAAACTTGCTTGATCCCTTCTATAATCTCTACATTGGATATTCCGTGAGCATGCAACTCCTTGATATTGGAGGTCCAAAGACCACTGACAGCAGATAAATCTCTGCTCTCCTCTCTGCGACGATTTTGAACCGCTCCATTGATCTCAACCATATTTATCAATTGAAAAACCAATGAATATAATTGCAGATATTCTGAAGAAAACTCATGATTTCCTTGGCTCTCTGTATTGATCCATGGAATTTCCTTGGCAATGTCTAAGGCATCATTCTCTTCAAGAACTTCTCTCAGAGCTGTTAATAAAAAATACAGATCGTCATAAGGCTTCCCTATTTTACCCCTTACGGCATTGAAGACATTATTCATAAATGATTTGTTTTACGGATCTAAACTAGATTAGACACTTTTTTTTATTGAATCGACAAAAACGAGGGGTGCACCACAATATTAACAAGGAAAACCTGAAAATCTATCTGTCAGTAAACATTTGACACCTATATTTGTATTTCAAAATAAAAAACTACCCTATGGATAATCGAAAATATTTACCCCTTTTGTTAATTTTAGGAGCTTCGTTACTAGTCCTTTTCTCTATCTCAAATAGCATATTCTTTACCATCCAAGCTACCGAAAGGGCTGTTATGTTTAAAAAATTCAGTGGTGGGCTGGACAAAGACAATATTTTCGAACCTGGATTTCATGTGAAAGCTCCTTGGAATGAAGTATACGTTTATGATGTTTCTGAGAATCAAATTGAAGAAACTATGGACGTACTCGATAAGAGCGGATTGAGTATCAATATCGACGTAACTGTAAGATTCCATCCCATGTACGATTCTATTGGAGAAATTCATGAGACCTTTCAAAAAGATTATATCCGCCGTCTGGTCATCCCAGAAGTAAGGTCAACGGTCAGACAAGTGACCGGTAGGTACACTGCAGAGGAAATTTATTCCACCAAACGACCGGAGGTGGAAACTGCCATTAAAACTGAAGCGGCTGAGGTATTGGCTTCACCGGGAAACAGTATTGTCATGAGAGCCTTGCTTATTCGATCTATATCGCTTCCTGAACAAATTAAAAAAGCGATCGAAAACAAGCTAAAGCAAGAACAAGAAGCATTGGCTTACCAATTCCGATTGGATAAAGAGCAGAGTGAAGCTGAGAGAAAGCGTATTGCAGCCGATGGCGAGGCGATCGCTAACAAGATTATCAATAATAGCTTGACAAATGAGCTATTGAAAATGAGAGGCATTGAAGCAACGATTGAGCTATCCAAATCACCGAATGCCAAAACAATTATTATTGGTAGTGGTAAAGATGGGCTACCTCTTATTCTTGGAGGAAATAATTAATAAAATCTAAATCTATTATATAGTAGAATGTCAGAATTTGCTCAAATAATTGTGGATGGTAAAACCTATGAGCTACCCATCATAAGAGGCACAGAAAATGAATTAGCCGTTGACATAAGTAAATTGAGGAGTCAATCAGGCATTATTACATTGGATCCTGGGTTCAAAAATACTGGATCCACGAAGAGTGCCATTACTTTTTTAGATGGGGAAATTGGGATTTTGAACTACCGTGGTTATCCCATCGAACAATTGGCTGATCATTCAACTTTTACTGAGGTATCTTATTTACTCATTTATGGGGAGCTACCTACTGCCGTAGAGTTGGCGACATTCCAAAATGCGACGACACAGCACACCTTAGTACATGAAGATTTCAAAACGATCCTTGATGGATTCCCCTCTACAAGTCACCCTATGGGAGTACTCTCTTCATTGGTAACGGCATTAAATGCGTTTTATCCAAAGAGCACAAATTTAGATAAAAGTCCTGAGGAAATCAACTTAAGCATCATTCGCCTATTGGCCAAGATGCCTACTTTCGCCGCTTGGTCCTACAAGAAAAAAATGGGTCAGCCAGTTAATTATCCCAATAATAATTTAGATTATTGCAGCAATTTTCTTCACATGATGTTTGCTTTACCCACCATGTCCTATGATATCAATCCGGTGGTTACCAAAGCGCTAGATAAGCTCTTAATTCTGCATGCTGACCATGAACAAAATTGTTCCGCCAGTACCGTACGTATTGTAGGTTCATCTCAAGCAAGTTTGTATGCCTCCATATCGGCAGGGATCAATGCCTTGTGGGGACCTTTGCATGGTGGAGCAAATCAAGCGGTCATTGATATGCTGGAATCCATAAAAGCAGATGGGGGCAACATTCAAAAATGGATGGACAAGGCAAAAGACAAAAACGATCCTTTCAGACTGATGGGTTTCGGACATCGGGTGTACAAAAATTTTGATCCCAGAGCCAAAATTATCAAGAAATCTGCAGATGAGGTATTAACTGCCCTTGGCGTTCAAGATCCTATTTTGGATATAGCCAAAGGGTTAGAAGAAAAAGCATTGGCTGATCCTTATTTTGTAGAAAGAAAGCTCTATCCCAATGTGGATTTTTATTCAGGAATCATTTATCGTGCATTGGGTATTCCCACTGAAATGTTTACTGTCATGTTCGCCCTTGGCCGATTACCTGGTTGGATTGCGCAATGGCAAGAAATGCGGGGAAATAAGGAGCCTATTGGACGTCCCAGACAAATTTATACGGGGAAGACTAAAAGAGCGTATCTCCCTTTAAGTCAACGATAATAATCCCAACCTATTATCAGTATTTTCTCTTAAGTATTTCGCTTAAAATAATGGCTTTTTTGAGACCCCTTGGAGATTTAAACTCTTTTCTGATTTCACGAGCAGTGATTTGTTTAGGTCTGCTTTGAGAATCTTCTATCTCAAATTCTTTGAAATGCTGATTTTTATTTAGGGATGCAATTTTTGGAAAAGTTAACTCCGAAGCGGGCTCGGGTGTTTTGTCCTCTGAGATTGAGTTTTGAATAATAGTATTCTCAGGCTCAACCTGAGCCATCTTCTCATTTTCTGTGACTATTACCTCTTCATTCTCAGATTTATCTAGCGCATTCAAACCCGTAAATTCTCCCAATAATTCTTCGAATGTTTTAATTTTCTTTTTTACAGTACTCCCTTTATCTTGCGATTCAGGAGCTTCTGATTTGTTCTTTTTTCTTAACTTCGATAAAAAATATATCGCACCTAGTATGAGGTATATCCAATTTTGAATGTTGTCCATAATATTAAAGTTAAAAATAGCCTAATTTTACTAGCTTGGCACTAAAACAGAATTATTTTTGTCTATGCAATTAACCCGCTTAGAGATAAAAGGCTTTAAAAGCTTTGCAGATAAAGTAGTCATCAATTTCGATCAAGGAATTACTGGAATCGTTGGTCCAAATGGTTGCGGAAAATCTAATGTGGTTGATGCTATTAGATGGGTCTTAGGTGAGCAAAAATCAAGGGTCTTAAGATCTGATAAAATGGATAATATCATTTTTAATGGAACCAAAGCCAGAAAACCTACACAACTCGCCGAAGTATTTATAAGTTTTGATAATACCAAAAACTTACTTCCCACTGAATACAACGAGGTGACCATCAGTAGGCGGTTTTATCGATCGGGAGAGAGTGAATATCAACTCAACGGAGTAAACTGTAGACTCAAGGATATTACCAACCTATTTTTAGATACCGGAATCGCCTCCAATTCCTATGCCATCATCGAATTAAAAATGATTGATGATTTACTTAACGACAAAGATCATTCCAGGCGAAGTTTGTTTGAAGAAGCTGCAGGTATTTCAAAATTTAAAAAAAGAAAAAAAGAAACTTTAAAAAAGTTAAGTGACACAGATGCAGATTTAGATCGCGTAGAGGACGTCCTTTATGAAATTGAAAAAAATCTCAAATCTTTGGAGAAACAGGCAAAGCAGACTAAAAAATACTATGAAATAAAGGAAGATTATCGGCTTTTAAGTATCAGCATAGCCCGTAAAGGGATCTTCGATCAACAAGAGACTTTTGATAATACTCAAAAACGGATTACCGCTGAAAATGATAAAAAGCAGGCCCTAAACACACAACTCTTAAAAGAAGAGGTGGTAATAGAAAAATTAAAGTCCGATCTTATTATCAAAGAAAAAGTACTGGCTGCCCAACAAAAATCATTAAATGATCATGTTCACAGCATTCGATCTTATGAAAATGAAAAGAAAATTAAAGTGGCTAGACAGCGCTTTCTTAAGGATAAAATTGACCAACTAAAGAATCAAATTAATCGTGATCAGGAAAGTGCTGATCGATCTTCTTTTGCTATTCAAGGATTAAAAAGGACATTTGCTCTAGCGGAAAAAGATTTAACAGCTCATTTTAGAGCCTTAAATTCAATGAAAGAAAAATTTGAGGCTCAACAACAGGCTACCCGAGAGGTGCAGGATCAATTGGATATCAGTAATCAAATCTATTTGAATGCACGTGAATCTGTCTTTCAATACTCCAAAAATTTAGAAATTAAAGAAATTCAATTAAATACGCTCAAAGTTGAGTTTGAAAAAACCAATAGTGATTCATCTGATCACAATAACAGTCTACAGGAGTTTGACATAAAGGTGAATGAAATCGTTTTAGAAAAAGAACAAAAGCAATCCATTTTCGATAAACTATTTAAAGAACAAAAAAGCTTAGATGAAAAGAAAAAGGCATTGATTAGTAAAATTTACTTAATCAAAGATGAATTTAATTTGGTCAATAGAAACCTAGATGCTAAACAAAATGAATATAGTCTGACCAAATCATTGATTGACAACTTGGAAGGATTCCCTGAAGCCATCAAGTTTTTAAAGAAGAAAAGTCAGTGGAAAAATACCCCCCTACTTTCCGATGTCATTACTTGCCCAGTGGATTATAGAGTCTGTATAGAGAACTTTTTAGAGCCTTATATGAACCATTATGTCTTTGACAACGTGGTTGATGCGATAGATGCCATCACGCTACTTAGTGATGGGAATAAGGGTAAGGCACATTTTTTCATCATGGAACTTTTAGAAACCTTTAAACCCCATGATATCCTGCCCATTGATAGTTTGCAATCTGCCACTGAGCTGATCGATTATGACATTAAATACACAAAGTTAATTACGTATTTACTTCATAATGTATTCATATATGAAGGCAGTAAACCCCAAGGGGCTGATGAACTTGTATTGATTGAAAAGTCAGGTAAAATCATTCATAAAACTTACAGTATCTCCGGGGGTTCTGTAGGCTTATTTGAAGGTAAAAGAATTGGTAGGGCCAAAAATCTAGAAACCTTATCGATCGAAATCAAAAAATTGAAGGACCAACAGCAAATGTTATCTCAAAAATTACTTGAAAGTCAAAACGAATTTGAAAAGATCAAATTAAAAGATAAATTAGTTGAATTGGAGGGCTTAAAAGATGAGATAAATAAAATAAATGAATCTTATGCTACCTTTAAAACGCGCCAAGAACAGTTTTTCAGCTTACTCAACTCAAATACCACAAAGAAAGAAGATATTGAAAATCAGGTAAAAGTCATCTGTGAAGAAATTAAGCTTCTGCAACCCCAGCAAAAGGAACAACAAGCAAGTCTCATTGACTCAGAGCAGAAGGTTAATGAGCAAAAACTATCTTTTGAGAAACTAAATCAATTATTGGCTGCAGACTCATCGGGTTACAATGAAGCCAATGTCAAGTACCATGAGGAAAAAAACAAAGTAGATCGCATTGCTCAAGAAATCCTTCACAAAGAAGAATCCTTTCAAAATAGCACAAAACGTATTGAGCATGATCAAGAAGATTTAAAAAAGAGCGAAAAAGAATTAAATCAATTAATCAGTAATACCGTTACAGAAGATGATCAACTTGTCGAAATGTACGCTCAAAAAGAAAGCTTCGAATTGGCTTTAAGCGAAGTTGAGAAAGCCTATTATCAACATAGAGGAAACATTGAAGTACGAGAAAAAAATCTCAAAGAAATTCAGAACAATCGAGAGTCTGCAGATCAGTTGTTGATGGAATGGAGAGAAAAACTAAGTGATGCTAAAATGCATCTCAATTCTATAAAAGACCGTTTATCGGTTGAATTTAATGTTACCTTAGAAAATATACAAGATAATGATTTAAAGCCTGAATATGAAAAACTAGGCTTTGATGCCCTTGAGAACCAAGTGAAAATCTCTAAAACAAAACTCGAAAACATGGGAGCCATCAATCCGATGGCTATGGAAGCTTATGACGAAATCAAAGAGCGCTATAGTTTTATCATCACCCAAAAAGAAGATCTACTAAAGGCAAAAGATACATTAATCTCTACTATTGGAGAAATTGATGCAGTGGCCAAAGAAACCTTTTTAAGTTCATTTGAGAGTATTAAAAAGAATTTCGTTAAAGTATTTAGGACCTTATTTACAGAAGAAGATGATTGTGACTTAAATTTAACAAGACCAGATGATCCTTTGGAATCCCCCATTGATATTATTGCCAAGCCAAAAGGAAAACGGCCATTGACCATCAATCAATTATCTGGTGGTGAAAAAACTTTAACGGCTACTGCTTTGCTCTTCGCTATATATCTGATTAAACCTGCCCCTTTTTGTATTTTTGATGAGGTAGATGCTCCTTTGGACGATGCCAATATTGATAAATTCAATCAAATTATTCGTGAATTTTCAAAGGATTCACAATTCATTATCGTTACCCATAACAAGCGGACGATGTCTAGCACGGACCTTATCTATGGCATCACCATGATCGAACAAGGCATCTCAAAAGTCATCCCTGTCGATCTGAGAGCATTAGCTTAATATCTGACATTGATAAGTTTTTCAACCTTAAAAAGTAGCCTGTTCAAAAGGTGTAGGATTAGCTTCAAAAAGCCGGTTTTTAATTGATTTTATCATCTATAGAATGTTTACCCCCACCCAAAAATATCAAAACTAAAAATACAGCTAAATACATTAAGGGCTTTTCTTGCTTGGAGAAAGGATCATCACCATGACGAATAAAAGCCGCGACAAACATAGTAAAAGACAACAAAAAAGCATTTATTCGAGTCCAAAAACCAAATATTAAGCCAATGGCTGCAAAAAACTCTGCCGATACGACCAATACAAATGACAGTTCTGAGCCAATACCCAAAGGATCTGAAAACTTTAAATTACCGTTCAATAATCTTAAAAACTTACCATAACCATGCGTGAGCATCATACCTCCTATAGTCACCCTCAGAAATAGTAATCCAAAATTTACAGTACCGGGTCGCAACTGAGTATTCATTAATTTTTTAAACATCTCTTGTTGATATAAGGAAGCTAATTTGGGATCTTGCATGCCGTCATTGTGGTGCGTGTTAACCATAAGCCTTACTGCATATCCAGCTAAAGATACATTTTTTTGAAGGTTATCTAGAAATAAATGTAGTCTTCTATCATCAAAGTTATGTAGTTTAGATTTCTCAGAAATATTGATAATCCTATTTAT
>CAJXAT010000078.1 GCA_913050055.1 uncultured Flammeovirgaceae bacterium
CAATAGCGATAACATAACCTGGATAAACAGGAACTTTACCTCCGAATCCACCACCAATATCCGGTGAAATAACTCTGATTTTCTCTTCGGTAAGCCCTACATGACCCGCAACCAAAGCAAATACTGTTCTGATCGCATGGGGAGCTTGCGTAGTCATGTACATCGTAAGGTGATTGTCTACCTTATCATAACTCGCCACACATCCACACGTTTCAATGGAAGCCACGTGAATTCTTGGAATGTGCATTTGTTCCTTAACGGTTACTTCTGCCTCCTGAAATATTTTTTCAGTCTCTTCTTTTTGTCCAACTTCCCAATGCCAAATATGATTGTCTTTTTTATCTGGTTTATCCGTTCTCAATATAGGCGCATCGGCGTCTAATGATTTAAAGGGATCCACTACGGGCTTCATCACCTCATATTCAACCCTAACCGCTTCACGGGCGTCTCGAGCAATGTATTTTTCTGTTGCAATGATCGCGGCAACCTCCTGTGCTTGGTACATGACTGTATCCACGGGCAAAACCATTTGGGTATCAGACATTAAGGTAGGCATCCAATGCAGATTGTATTGCTCCAGATCTTTTCCTGTAATTACGGCCAATACGCCTGGGATCTTTAAAGCGTCAGAACTGTCTATATTTTTAATTTTAGCATAGGCGTAAGGACTTCGGACAATATCCATATATAAAGTACCTGGCAGCTTTACGTCATCCGTATAGTTGCCTTTCCCATGAATAAATCGATCATCCTCTTTGCGCTTCATGGAATGACCCATACCACCTATTTCTTTCGATGTTTTACACTGTATCATTTTGATTTTTTTGATTAAGTTAATTTATTCGACAAATTCAGGTTCAGTTGAAGGCAATTCATCACCTCTCAGTTTTGCTCCTGCATATTTTATCGACTTTACTATGTTGTTGTATCCCGTGCATCTACACAAATTACCTGAAATACCCCATCGAATTTCTTCTTCTGTAGGATCTGGGTTTTTTTCAAGTAACTCAATGGCTCTAAGCATCATACCTGGCGTACAAAATCCGCAATGCAAGCCGTGATTCTCCTTGAATCCTTCTTGTATGGGATGTACTCCCTCTGTGGTAGCAATACCTTCAACCGTAGTGATTTCTTTGCCAGCAGCTTGAACCGCTAAAATGGTACATGCTTTTGCTGATTTACCCTCGATCAAGATTGTGCAGGCGCCGCAACTTGAAGTATCACATCCTATGTGTGTACCTGTCATTCCAATGTCCTCTCTAATAAAGTGGACCAGCAGGGTTCTCGGCTCTACTTCTTTTGTAAATTCCTCCCCGTTTATTTTTAATGTAATTTCTTTTTTCATAGTTAATCTTAATTTTTAAATGCGCGCTGCTTTGCCTTATTGATCATTTTTTTAGTAACTGCTCTAATGATATGCCGCTTATAATCTATGTCTCCTCTCAAATCACTAGACGGATTACAATCCTCAGACGCATATTGAGCAGCCGAAGCAATGGCATCATCATCAAGAGAGGTACCAACCAATGCGGCTTCTGATCTGACTGCTCTCAAAGGCGTTGGATTCACATTGGTTAAACCAATGCCTGCTTTGGTACAAATCCCTTGTTCATCAAATTCTAAGTGAACCGCAACACCACCTGTGGCATAATCTCCTACCTTTCGCTCTACCTTATGATAAGCATTTCCTGACCGCCCCGATGGAATTGGAATCAAAATTTCAGTAAGTATTTCACCTTCTTGAACTGCAGTGGAATAGAATCCGTAAAAGAAATCATCAATCCCAATAGTTCTTCTTCCGTCAAGACCTGTGATTTCAACAGAAGCATCTAAGGCAAGCATCACTGCAGGCTGATCATTGGCAGCGTCACCGTGTGCTAAATTACCTCCCAAGGTACCAAAATTTCTCACTTGAGGATCGGCGATGAGCTTGGCCACATCCGCGAATATGGGGAAATGGACGGCGATTTCCGCAGATTCTTCTGTTTCTACTTCACGAGTCATGGCCCCTATTTTGATCATATCTCCTTCAATTTTGAGATATGATAATCCAGGAATATTATTAAGGTCTATTAAATGTTCAGGTTCCGCGAACCTTAACTTCATCATAGGAATTAGTGAATGGCCGCCAGCAAGTATTTTGGCGTCATCTCCCAAATCATGAAGAAGTTTGAGTGCCTCATCCAACGAGGATGGAGCGGTATAGTCAAACGTTGATGGAATCATTTTTACGAGGGGTTAATTTAAATAAAACAGTAAAAACGCTTCTTAATTATTTAATTCATATAAAAAGCACAGTATTATCAGCTTTTTTTAGAAATTATATAACGAAACGAAAATAGAAGTTATATGATTTTTTTTCTAAAACAAAATAATGCTAGAAAACAATTTCGCTCAAACGATGCAAACGGCGTTAACCTTGGTTAAGTGGGATGAGATGAGATGCCAATAGGGTGTTTCCTCCAAACTGTAAAATAAATTTCCATTTGTCGTTCCAAAAATCATGAGATTTCCCTTACGCTTAAAACTTTTTCTAAGCACAATATCAAATGTATGGGTAATTGGTAACCCCTTACTGACACTTTTCCATGACTGCCCAAAATTAGTGGTCTCAAAAACTTCTAATTTCAAATCAGGTGCCACCCGGCGCTGGTCACTCTCCACTGGAATAACCCAACTTCTGGCTGGATTTTTTTCATCTATAGCCAACGAAAAACCATAACTGGATATTCCCTTTTTCAAAAAAACTTCGGTCCACAATTTTCCTCCATTTTTGGTAAAATAAATACCACAATGATTTTGCTGCCAAAGTACATTGGGGGCTTCTGGGTTCATCAGGAACTGATGCGGATCTTGACCAACCTCCACATTGGGATTAGGCAAGTAAGTTGCCAATAATCCTTTATTCCTAGGCTGCCAAGAAGCCCCGTTATCCATCGATTCAAAAATACCTGCGCAGCTAATGGCAACGTATAAATGACTGGAATTGTGTGGATTTATTTCTATAGAATGAATAAATGGGAAATCGCTACCGGCCCCAAACCATTTCCCTTCTTTTTGCCTGCTCGTATGGTCCCATAGCGGTTCGTTTAGCTCAAATGTAGCCCCACCATTGGTACTTGAAAATAAGCCCCCTGGCTCTGTGCCAAGCCATAGTCTTTCTGAGTCCGCGCCCCCATGCTGCATACTCCAAATTTCCTTAAGTTTAGCGGGGGCTCCATTAATCATTTTAAACCCTTGGTATGAGGGTAATTTTGCTTCTTCCCAAAAAGCTCCTTGGTCGTCAGAGTAATGGACTTTCTGTCCCCAATGACGGTGTGTAATGCCCACCCACCATCTATGGCTCCGCTGATCTATAAAAATCATATTTACTGAAAATCCCAAAAAATGAATGGCCAATTCTTTCGGTGCCGTATCTGGCAGAATTTCATACACCATCAGGCCTTTTGAAGTTCCTATTAATATCTGCATCAACCCCCTGACAAAGCTTGGAAAATCAACACCTCATCTCCATCGGTCAAGGTATCTGACAAACTATGGCGATCAATCATCATTTCGTCGCGAACAAAAATATTTACATGCTTTCTTAGACTCCCGTCTTCTTCTAATAAATAATCTTGCATACCCGGATAAATAGATTCTATCGCTGTAATGATTTCTTTGATGGAGGCCCCCTCTAATTCCTGTGGGCTCAAATCAGGGAAAAATTGCTTTAATGCAGATGTAAACGTTACTTTTACCAATTTAAAATACCAGGACGCAGTTTGCTCCTTATCTTATTTAGTAGTGAGATAAAACTACCATTTAACCAAATACTCATGAACAACAATATTGCCCCCAAGTTATAAAAGCCAGATGATAAAATAAATTGATGGGTCATCAATATCAAGCTAAATCCCACAAGGGAAACCATAAGTGCATTAAAAGTACGCCGGCCTCTCCAATTAAATAGGAGCATTACATTTATAAATAATGCAAGGACAAGAGGGATAAAAGAAACCCAATTATTAGACATTAAGTACATATCAGGACCTCCACAAATCGTAATCGCACTAGAATACGCCATGATGCAAAAAGGACATTTAGGCAAAATAATCAATAAAAAAGTACTAAGTACAGAAGCACTACTTGCTTTATTGACGTTCTTTGAGGGGTGACAGTTGCAATTACTTAACATATGCTTAATTTTAAAGATACGTCAATAAAAAACTTAAATCCTAATTGGAATTAATTTAATTATGAAAAATTTTAATCAAATTATTGATGAATGGAGTCAAAATGAGGCCGTGTTGGTCCTTGCCCGCGTTGTGAAAACTTGGGGCTCCTCTCCTCGACCCGTAGGGTCTATGATGGTTATTAATGAAAATCAAAAAATGTCAGGTTCTGTGAGTGGTGGTTGTGTGGAAGGTGCGGTAGTCAAGAAAGCGCAAGCTCTTTTTAATAAGCATACGGCAGAAAAACTTTCTTTTGGAGTCAGTGATGAAGAGGCATGGTCTGTTGGGTTGTCTTGCGGAGGCAGTATTGAAGTTTATTTGCAAGCGGTTGACTTTTCATCAAATACGGTTTGGCACTCTTTGTTAAAAAAGAGGCAATCCAATCAATCCTGTCTTTTAATTTCTGATTTAAATAAAAATGAAAATTGGTTAATTGAAGAAAATGGAACGGTAACGGGCATCCCACTTCCTCCGATGTTAATCAAAGAAGCACAAGTGGCTTTAGAGGAAAGATCTCACAAGACCCTCACCTTCGAGGAGCGTAATTATTTTGTTCAAGTGTTTCCTCGAAAGCCTACCTTACTTATCATTGGGGTTGCGCATATTGCCGTAGACTTGGTGAGCATGGCATATATGCATGATTTCGAAACTATTGTGATTGACCCCAGAGGTTATTTCACAAAAAATATGTATTTTGACAACGAGCCCACTCAAATTTTCGAGGCTTACCCATCCGAAGTGCTGCATCAGTTAAAATTAGACTCCTATACCTTTTGTGCCATTCTTTCCCACGATCCCAAAATAGATGACAATGCTTTAGAAATATTACTCCCCTCCAAAGTAGCCTACATTGGTGCTTTAGGCAGTAAAAAGACGCATCAAAAAAGAATAGATCGATTGACCAAAAAAGGAGTCTCTCAAGATTTAATATCAAAAATTCAAGCACCTATCGGTGTCCCTATTCATGCTAAATCAGCTAAAGAAATTGCCTTGGCCATTATGAGTGAAATTATCAAATTCAAGAATCAATATCAGTAATCATATCAAGAATAAATCAGCATCAACTTCTTCTTTCCATGACAGCAGACCTCTCTTCAAGTGTCTCAGGTTGACGTAACCTGCTGCGAGGGAATTTATAATTTCGATGGCTTGTGCACTTCTTTTACCTGATTTACATAAGAAAACAACCGGTCTATTTTTATCGATCAAGTTCACAGATGCGGCTAATTCTCCCAAAGGTATCCCTTGCCCACCAATATTGCCCGCCTCAAATTCGTAAGCCTCTCTGACGTCAATCAATTGAAAATCCTGACCTTCTCGTTGCCATCGGGCGAGTTCTATGGAAGACATATCAATCAGGTCATTCGAATCATTTGTAATCCCACAAAAGGACTCATAATCAATCAATGCCTTGATTGTCGGTGTTGCGCCATTCAGTGGGTTTTTTTGATCTCTTTTGATGTTCAGCATCCGATTAGAAAAGTCAAGGACATCCATTAGAAAAAGTTTGCCAGATAAAGAGACGCCCATACCCGTAATTACTTTAATCACTTCAGAGGCTTGAATGGATCCTATGATCCCAGGTAATATGCCCAAAACTCCTCCTTCTGCACAATTAGGTATCATGCCTGGGGGTGGAGGTGTTGGAAACACATCTCTATAATTAGGTCCTAATATACCTTCCTTATTCACCCAATTAAAGACACTAACTTGTCCTTCAAACCGGTATATAGAGGCATAAACATTGGGCTTTCCTGTTAAAACGCAGGCGTCATTTACGAGGTACCGAGTGGGGAAGTTGTCTGTGCCATCGGCTACCACATCGTAATTACTAATGATCTCCAAGGCATTGGAGGCATCTAATTTTAAATTGTATTCAATGAAATGTACAAATGGGTTTTGCGCACGTAATTTGGTTATGGCTACCGCCGTTTTAGGTTTCCCTATATCTTTCATTCCGAAAAGTACTTGCCGCTGCAAATTACTCTCATCAATGACGTCAAAATCGACCACCCCAATGGTGCCCACACCCACGGCTGTCAAATATTGCAGCAGGGGTGCGCCTAGTCCTCCTGTACCCACTACCAATACTTTTGCGTTTTTTAATTTTTCTTGTGTAGGTATGCCGAATTCTGGTAAATTCAAATGCCGACTGTAGCGTAGTTTCTCTTGATTTGATAATGCCACCTTAAAGTAATATTAGTCCTGATTAAAAACTTGCAATGGTTTTGTATATTACTCATAATTTAGTCACAAAGAACATAAAAAATGAAAAAAAAATTTTCGCATATCACCAAAAATGGAGAACCTACCATGGTGGATGTTTCGGATAAGGGGGTGTCTCATCGCGTAGCCATCGCTTGCTCAATAGTCATTTTGGCTCCTGAAATTCTGGGACAATTTCAAAAAGATGAAATTCACACGAAGAAGGGGCCTGTATTTCAAACCGCCATATTGGCTGGGATCATGGCTTCCAAAAAAACCAGTGAGCTGATTCCCTTATGTCATCCCCTTGGCCTTGACAGTTGTACAGTAACTATTGAACTTAATGACCGGCAAGAAGTAGAAATCATTTGTACAGTTAAGATCTCTGGGAAAACAGGAGTGGAAATGGAAGCCCTTACAGGAGCATCAGTCGCTGCACTTACCATTTATGATATGTGTAAAGGCTTTTCTCATCATATCCTTATCAAAGAAACACGATTACTCGAAAAAACAGGTGGAAAAAATGACTTCAAATTCGCATAAAAAACATGCTCTTTTAACCAAACCCAAAGGCGGTGCATTCGGCGAGCAGGAGCTGGCCCTTATCGGTGCCCCCTGTAATATTATTCAAAATTTAAGTGAGCAGTTAGCCACCTATTTAAAAGCTGAATATAGCCTAGGGTATGCAGATGCCTCTCACCAAAACGAAATGGCTGCTTCAGCCTTTAGGACAATCTACACGGATCTGATAAGTCAACACGGTGTACGTTTTAAGCATGATTACATAACTACCCATTTTAGAGCGTTATTCAATGATTGTGATCTGGTGCTCATCAATGGCAACCATTTCTTAGCCGAAAGTCAAATAGTGATTATCAACGAGCAAAAGAAGACCTCACTTGAGAAAAAATTAGACCGCCTCTCTGATGTAAAACTTTTTATCCGAGATGAAGGAGTCGACGAGATTTTCCCCTTTCTTAAAGCGCACATCAAAAATCATGAAGAAATTCCCCTGCTTTCGATCAAAGATATATCCGGCATAGGAAAGGTGATTAAAAACATCATTGATTCCTATTCGATACCTATCAAAGGACTTGTTTTGGCTGGAGGCAACAGTACTCGAATGGGGCATGATAAAGGTGCCATCAACTATTACGGAAAAGCACATCGCGAGTACCTGGCTGACCTCTTGAATGGTTTTTGTTCGCAAACTTATCTATCGGTTCAAAACGAATCGATCGATTTTCAGACGCAATACTCGATCATTCCTGATACTTTTTTAGATTTGGGCCCTTATGGAGGTATCCTTTCCGCGTTCAAGCAAGACCCCAATAGTGCTTGGCTCGTCGTCGCTACTGATCTCCCCTTATTGGATGCCACCACATTAAAGTCCTTATTAACAAACCGTGATAAATCCAAAATGGCCACCTGTTTTCATAATCCCGAAACAGCCTTTCCAGAGCCTTTATTGACTTTATGGGAACCAAGGGCCTATCCAATCCTTTTGCAATTTTTGGCCCATGGTTATTCGTGCCCTCGAAAAGTATTAATCAATAGTGATATCAAGGAATTACCGATAAGTAATGTGGATGCCCTGCGCAATGTGAATACCCCGGAAGAATTAAAAGTTGTTAAGCCCTAAGGTAGAAAACCGATTGTTATTCTAAGTCCATTAAAATTTTTCTCATGGCTACCTCAACCATGAATTAAATTTCTATAAGCAATAAAGGGAAAAATTTCGCCCTTGAGAAAGTCACTGCGTCCTGAAGGCAATTGAATAAAAGCATCCGCATCTACCAAATTAGCCAAGTCGCCCGATCCATTACCCTTTACCGGATGTGCGTTTATTTTTCCAGAAGAATGAAATTCGATTTTCACTTCCAAAAAATACGTGAGATCTGGTTTGAAATGTACATCTTCAACCAATTCAGCCCAAGGTAATGGCATTTCAGAGGACTGCAACGAATGATCCAACCAAGGTTTGAAGTATTGCTGGGCACACATAAAACTAGATACTGGATTTCCAGGAAAAGCAAAGACCAGTTTATCTTCTTTTTTCCCAAACCAAAATGGTTTTCCAGGACGCTGTTTCACTTTGTGAAACATTTTCTTCACACCTAGGGCCGAAAGGGCCTCAGGTAAATAATCAAACTTCCCAGCAGATACGCCCCCACTGATCAAGATCAGATCATAATGAGTTATTTCACTTTCTAATCTTTTGACAATTTCATCATAATCATCAGACAAGTGCATCGTCGTTGGCTGAATTTGATAACTTTTCAAAACTGTGGCAATTCTATACACATTGCTTCTTCGTATTTGATGAGATAGCGGTATTTGATCAATATTTACCAGCTCGTCTCCACTAGACACTATCAAAGTTTTAGGTAAACGACTTACCGATATTTTATTTTTACCCACCGTAGCACAGACGCCTACCTCACTTGCAGAAATACATTTACCCGGCGAGAGAATGACCGTTCCTTGATGACGATCACTGCCTTTAACATGAATATTTTGATCGCGATTAAGCCTCGATAGCATGACTTTTGCCTTGCCCTCCTGGATCTCAAGATCTTCGTAACGAATCACGGCATCTACTCCTATCGGAACAGTGGCGCCTGTCATCACTTCTAAACAAGACGAGAGATCCTGCAATTCCATTTGCAGACCTCCTGCAGGTGCCACCCCCTTGATTTCAAAAACTCTTTGACCCTTTTCAAATTGATCAAAACTCAAACCAATGCCATCCATGGTCACTCGATTGAAGGGTGGAAAATCTCGATCGGCTACAATTTCTTCTTGCAGAATTCTCCCTAATGACTCATCTAAAAATATCTCTTCGGTACCCCAATTTCCCAAATGGGTATGCACTATTTTCAAGGCCTCTTCAACGGTAATCATATTAACCTCCTATAGTGGCCATAGATTCAGATGCAGGCAAGGTCGCAGACCTACTGTTTTCAGCTTCAAAACCATCCTTGGCCCGTTTACCGATCACCTTAACTAAATGATCTCCCAAAATCTCGTCTGTCACGCCTCCTCTGATAAAATCTCTGAAATTCACTTGCCCTTCTCCATAAAGACACGTCCTTAACGTACCCTGTGGTGTAAGACGAATTCGATTACAAGAACCACAAAAAGTTCGAGTATAGGCGGGAATGATTCCAAAAGAACCGACATAACCTGATATTTTATAATTTAGAGAAGTAGACGCCGGGGGATCTACCATTTTTTCATGGGTGTATTTTTCTTCAATATAAGTCATTATTTTTTTTGCTGGCCAAATGGTCGCATTGCCCTGACCTTCGGTTCCGTTGAAGGGCATTTCCTCAATAAAGCGCACCGATACATCATCATGCTTGGTCAACTCTAGCATCGGATAAATATCTTCAATATTTCTACCATCCATGACCACCATATTGGTTTTGACCCTTATTTTGGAGTCCACCAGCTTTCGATAGGTCGTCATCACTTGATCAAATAAATCTCTTCGGGTAATATCAAAAAATCGCTGACTGTCCAAACTGTCTAAACTGAGGTTTACACTTTTAATTCCCATTTTTTCCAATGCCGGAATTTGTTCCTCCGTAAAAGTGCCGTTTGTTGTAATATTAATATCTTTGATGGTTGCTAACTCCGAGACCCCTTTCAAAAAGGACATAATCCCTTTTCTCACAAATGGCTCACCACCCGTAATTCTGATTTTAGAAACGCCCAAATCTCCAAAGACACGGATCAGTCGGGTCATCTCTTCAAAACTCAATAAATCTTTCCTGTTCATATATTTGATCCCATTTTCAGGCATACAATAAAAGCACCTCAAATTACAGCGGTCGGTAACGGCCAGTCTGAGATAATTTATCTCCCTTCCATGATTATCAATGAGCATATCTTGATTTATTTTTAATAGGATACGTTTTGTTCAATTACTAGTTTGATTTTGCTGAAAAACAAGTAATTTTAAAGTTAAACAAAAATTCAATCAAAAAGGCCCGAAGTCATTTCCCTATTTTCGAAGCGCATCCCAATTTAGTGTATTTGGATAATGCGGCCACGACCCAACGTGCGCAATCTGTAGTCAACGCACAATCTCATTTTGATCTGTACGAAAATGCTAATATTCATAGAGGCATCTATGATTTATCAAATCAAGCGACGCAAAAATTTGAAAATGCCCGAACTGAAATAGCCCGATTTTTAGGGTCTGGCAATGCTAATACCGTCGCTTTTACCCAAGGTACCACGGCATCCATCAATATCGTAGCGCAATCTTTTTTAGCCCCAAGATTACAAGCTGGGGATAATATAGTTACGACCATTATGGAGCATCATGCCAATTTCATTCCATGGCAAATGCTCGCGCAAAAGTATCAGGTTGAATTAAGATTGGTCCCAATAGATAAAAATGGAGACCTTGAATTGGTTCAATTAAGTAACTTCCTTGATAAGGAAACGAAACTTTTAGCGATTTCTCACATTTCCAATACTCTAGGTACGATCCATCCACTCGATGAAATCATTGAACTTGCCAAAAGAAAAGACATCCCAGTCTTGGTAGATGCAGCGCAAAGTGCCTGTCATTTTGAAATCGGGGTTGACCCATTGAATTGTGATTTTTTGACCTTTTCAGGACATAAAATGTTTGGCCCGTTTGGTATTGGCATCCTTCAAGTTTCAGAAAAATACATCGCCGATATGATGCCTTATAATTATGGCGGTGGGATCATTAAAGATGTCAAAGTTGAAGAAACAAGTTTTCGTAATTTTCCACACAACCTTGATGCGGGTACACCGAATGTCTCCAGCGTAATAGGTTTAGCCGCGGCTTTGAAATTTATTTCGGGCATTGGTAAATCAGCTATGCGAAGTCATTTAAATAAACTAACTCTTTATGCCCTGGATCAATTGCCCCAAGTTCCGGGTATTGAAATCATTGGCAATCCTAAAAAGAGGATCGGTATTATTTCCTTCAATTTGAAAAATATACATCCCCATGACATCGCCTCTTTTTTGAATAAAGATGATATCGCCCTGCGGGCAGGTATGCACTGTACCCAACCCCTTCTCAATGCTATGGGATTACAGGCTACTGCCAGAGTTTCGTTTTCAATTTATAATAATGAAGAAGAAATTAATAAACTTGTTGTTTCTTTAAAGGAATTGATGAGATTTTGGTCATGACAAAACAAGAACTCCAACAGTTATTTAAAAATGAGATACTTCCTGAAAATGATAACCCTTATCATTTTCAGGAACTTCAAAGAGCCTCCTTTACAGTTGAAGCATATAATTCCATGTGTGGAGATAAATACACCCTTTATTTTAACACAAACGAAGGCCAAATCACCTCTGTTTATTTTTATGGCTTCGGTTGTGCATTGTCCAAGGCTTCGATATCTATCATGTGTAAAAGCATGGAACATTTGAGCCCAAATAATATCACCTCCTTGAGTGATCAATTTATCTTTGCAATGGATCAAGAGCATTCGACTGAAAATGCTGATAAAAAAATTCAAATGCTCCAACAATTAAAACATTTTGATGGTCGAGTAGATTGTATCAAATTGGGATGGGAAGCCGTGAAAAATCATTTTGAAAATGTTGATTTATGAAAATAAAGCTGATTGCTTTTGGTATCGCCAAAGAAATAATAGGCCCTGATGAATCCAATTTGGAGGTAAAAAACCCTTGTAACATCGGAGATCTAAAAAGAATATTAATAATCCATTACCCTGAATTCAAAAAGATTCAAAGTATCAAATTTGCAGTCAATGAAGATTATCAAGAAGATTATTTCCAAATCCATGAGGGGGATGAAGTTGTTATTATTCCACCTGTAAGCGGAGGTTAAATGAGAGATATTCAAGTTTTAGACACACCTTTGAATACGCAGTCATGTCATGATGCAGTGGTAGATCCCGCGGCAGGCGGTATTGTGGTTTTTGTAGGTACCGTAAGGAATCAAACAAAAGGTCGAAAAGTGTTACAACTGGCCTTTGAATCTTACGTGCCCATGGCCCTCAAGGAGATGGGGAAAATTGCAGATACTCTATCCCAAAAATGGGGCATCCTTCATGTATCCATTCATCATCGGGTGGGTGTGTTAGAAATTGGAGAAATTCCAGTAATCATTGCAGTATCGACCCCTCATAGGCAAGCTGCTTTTGAGGCTTGTCAATATGCCATTGATACCTTAAAAAAAACCGTCCCCATATGGAAAAAAGAAATTTTTGAAAATGGTACGGTTTGGGTTTCTGCTCATCCCTAAAGTTCCCTTTGATTGTTAATTATTGCATTTCCTGTTTTTATTTATCTCCAACTAGAAAATCAACTTTACAATTCTTGATGCTCTTGTTGAGCAACACTCAACAATATGGTTGTTTGACTTGATTTGCTGTGATCAGAAGGTAGGAATTACTGTTTCTTTTCAGAATTAATATTGAATAAAACATACCGCATAAGCCCTTAAGGTTATAACCATAACTAGTTAATACAGACAAACAGATATTTGATCAGTTAGGAAGTAATTGAGTCAACCACCTTCCTTTTAAGACGCTAGTAAAGTTTTGACCTGTCAAAAACAAATCGGGTGAGAGCAGTAATTATTTACTAAAAGAAGCATCCATGATTCAATACATTGAAATGGTGATAAAAAGTATGTCCCTTAGGAGCAGAGATCAAAATTCCCTGACCGAACGAATCGAATAGCTTGAAGCCTTAGGAGGTGCTTTCTCCTGAAAGCCACTATTGAAATCCAGCCAATAAGCTTCTTTCTTATCATTTCCCGAAGTACTCCAATAATAATTTTTAGCAAAACCTCCAATTAAGTCTTTTTGTAAATACATTTGAAGATGCTTTTCTTTGGTAGGCAATCTCCAATCCATCAATTTTGCTCCATCAATTGAGTGGTTTGAACCATCTGATACGGCTTCTGTGGCATCAAGCTAACTGGTTTTTCCTTGGTCCTGTATTTCTGCTATCCAACCATGGGCACCTCCTTCTGATATCTTAAATACGTAACCCCCAAGTTCATGCCAAAAACCTATACAATAGTTTTTATCGATCCTCTGGATTTTAGTATTTTGCCCAAAAGTTGAATGGCCGAATATTAGGGACCAAAAAAGAAGCATTGAAAGATTCAAATATTTCATAAATCAATATCTCAATTCAATTCCCAAATAAAAAATATTTTAGGAGTTTATGATGATATCATAAAATTTATTTTTTTTTCATCATCTTTATGATGAATATTACTTTTTATAGTCGTTCTACTTTTTATGATTTAGATTTCGTATTACTATCGAAATCATAAAAAATGAAAAGATCGATAACTTTACTAGTCACATGTGTTTTGCTGCCTCTATGGACCATGCTCAAATAGCTCATATGGGATATGCCTCCGTCAAGAATACAGATGTCACCGTCCATATAGCTCCCGAAAAAACATATTTACAAAAGCCCATAAAGAACAAATTAACAAAGGAAATAAATTAGAATGAGATAAGTGGATGATAGAAAATAAT
>CAJXAT010000079.1 GCA_913050055.1 uncultured Flammeovirgaceae bacterium
CGCAGTCATCTTAAATCCCAATACTCCATTAATATCCGTATCAAAACCCGAAAACATTTTGGCTACCTTAGTTTATTCAGGTCAATCCAATGATTTCATGGGTACTATGATCAACGGTCAATGGGTGGTTAAAAACCAAAAACATCTGAATCAGGAAGCAGTGCAAACCTCTTTTACCAAAAGTATGCGCCAAATTAATATCAGGTAATGATGAAATACTCAATAAAGAAACTCAAAAGCACTTCTACAATGATGCTGCGCTTGGTAATGTTGGATTAATTTATCGAAAAAACTATGTCTGCTCAAAGTCGCCGAGTCTCCAATAAGCAAAAGCTTATATTTGGCACGTGTCATGGCTACATTCATGCGCTTTTCTTCAGACAAAAATCCTATAACGCCTTGGGCATTACTTCGAGTCAGAGAAATCAAAACAATGTCTCTTTCTTGACCCTGAAAAGCATCCACGGAGTTGATACTTATTCGTTTTAATAAGGTAGGTGGATATTTAAGTTCACTCAAAAAATATCTTAATAATTCTACCTGAGCTTTATAGGGAGCAATAATGGCATAACTGTAATTTTCGGTCTGATCAAAACTCGCAACAATTCCTTTCAACTGATTAATCGTAAAACTAGCTTCTTCACGATTAAAAGTACTTAAGGTTTCTTTATTCAACGCCTCCTCATATCCACAACCCGCCGTATCTATAAACTCAGTCGTCCTTTCAAACATTAACGGTCGCTCCAAAATAGAAGCGTCGGAGGTCAATAAGCCTTGATAAAAATGTTGATTGGAAAACGCCATGATCTCAGGATGCATGCGATACTGTTGGGTAAGCATTACACCAATGCCATAAGCGTTGATGCACCTTTCAAAGATAGTATTCCCAAATCCTTTGGCAAGCGCTTCCTTAGATTTAACGGTAGGTGCCAACTGCAGATGATCTCCCGTCATAATGACGCGCTCAGCTTTACTGATCCCTATCCATGCGGCAGGCTCTAATACCTGTGAAGATTCATCAATAAACACGGTCTTAAAACGCATGTTAGAAATACGTTGATTATTAGCACCTACTAAAGTACACGCAATCACGGCAACCGTATTTAAGATACCTTCGACCATCTGATCTTCCAATCTCCGCCCCTCAGCCTTTAAATATCTAGCTTCTTGCAACATTAATTTGCGTTCTTGGGCCTCTAATCGACCGAAGCTACGTTTATACTGCTTCCCCAGTCGCCTGAACTCCTCTCCTTTTTTTCTTATTTTTTTTAATTCTTTGAACAGCGGGTTTTGGGTGATTTGCGCATCTAAAGTATGTTTTTCTATCTCCTCAGTCACCCGCGCCGGATGACCGATCCTTGTAACCGGCACTTGTTTTTGATGGAGTTTTTCAACGATTAAGTCAACTGCCGAATTACTTGGTGCGCAGACCAGCACTTGTTTTTCTGTTTGTAAGACATGTCTAATAAATGTAACCAAGGTAGTTGTTTTCCCTGTGCCAGGGGGGCCATGAATCAAACCGATATCTTTTGCTGCATTGGCTTGGTTTAAGGCTTCATTTTGACTGGTATTCAAATCTGGATAAGTTATTCCCTGTAATCCCTCAAACCTAGGACGGGCATTGCCCAATGTATATTGAATCATCTCTGCCATTCTCCCTTTGGTATTGTCCATTAAGACGGAAAGCATTTTTTCCATTTGATCGTAAGTAGCTTCATCAAAGAGCATATCCAAACCTATTTTCCCCTTATCAAGCCATTCTGGTGCATCATTTCTACTGAGCATAATGGCAATCTCATCGGATTTCACCTTTGATATAATGCCCTGACATGAATGTGTTTTTTGATCTTTATTTACGAAAAGGCTGGACGAAACACCCACTTGAAACATATGTCGATTTCCCTTCATTGGCACATAACCGAAGGTTAAAATGCAATGATCCCCTATCCCCAACTTAAAACTTTTGAAATGCAGTGGATAACAAGTAACTCCATCGGACTTGCGCTGATCTATTGATTTATTACGAATTTTAGCCTCATATTGATCTCTATCTTCCTGACGCTCTATTTTAAGGAGTTCAAGCAGTTGAGAAAAATGCTGATGTGGGTCTGTCATATTTGTTAATTCTCTTTAATTAATATCTTATATAAATTAGGTTAATTCTCTTCTGGGGCTACCTTGTCTAAAGAGAAAGAAACAGACCACATAGTGCCACCGCTTTTGAATTATCAAGTTCTGCTGATTTAATCTTAATTTTTTTTGACTTACCTTTATAAAGCCTTCCCAACGAATAACCTTCAGACCTATCGGACGATCACAATAAATAAACCATCAGAAGGTAAAAGACTGAAGGGCATAGTAAGACGCCAACTCCTGTATAAAAAGTAGCCGTCAACGCACCATAAGGTACCAATTTGGGATCTGTAGCCGCTAAACCTGCCGCTACCCCACTCGTGGTACCAATCATTCCTCCAAAAATCATGGCTATACTTGGTTTATCCAATCCTATTTTTTTGGCTATTAGGGCGTAATAATACTTACAAAAATGGTTTTGACTACACCCGCTGCGATACTAATCGCAATTAAATCCGAAGTGGCACCAATAGCAGCCCCAGTAATGGGTCCGACGATATAGGTACAAGCACCCACCCCAATCGCAGTGAAACTCACCGCATCCGTATAGCCCATAGCATATCTAATCGATCCCCCCACAAAAAAGGATACAGTTACACCTATTAATAATGAAATAATTCCGGGTAATCCCGTTTTCCGTAACTCAGATAAGTTCGCCCCCATAGCGGTCGAAACTATCGTAAAATCGCGAAACATTGCCCCTCCCAACAGCGCCATACCAGAAAAAAAGAATGATTTGAAATCTCTTTATGACTTACGAAGTAGGCCATCACAAGAGCTACTAAAATAGCAATTGCTACCCCTGAGATCCATTTACTGAATATTTTTTTTGATATCCAATCGGCCAAAAATAACATCACTCCTACGATCAAAAAGGCTACGATCAATCCATTTTTTATAAATATCTCATCTAAAACATTCACGCCTATCATTATGTGGATTCTTTTAAATTCAATTATAGCCATTTAGAAATTAAGGGAATCAATAAATAACAACATCTAGTAGCTAAGATTCCAGAAAAGATAGCTACCCATCCATTTGAAAGAGCCACCTTGACATTCAGAATCGACGACATGACAACTATCACGGGTATGTACATACTGGTCCAAAAAAGCACTCCTGCTTGGGTCTCTACGTGTAAAGAGGCTTTCTTATAAAACCGATCATTGATCATCAAAAGCAAGATCATTGCAATACCGAAACCACCTACATTACCTCCAATACCCAGGCCTATCCCAATGTATTTTCCGATCACTTGTCCTATCAAGTAACAAGCTGCAAGAAAGGCCACTCCGTAAATTTTCATTGACACAAATGTAATTGTTCTTTTATTTCTTTCTTTAAAATTTAAGGGATTGTGGTTGGTGTGATTTTAGTGGAAACATGAGTTTTGTCCTTTCCTTTGAGAATACATCAATTTCTACCTTCAGATTCTATTCATATTATTGGAATAACTCTGTCTTATTTTAGAATATCTCATGAATAAATATAACCTACTTAAGATCACAATGTCTGAGCTACTTTTTAGTACAAAATCATTTAATTTTGTTTCATTCACATGTTCTAGCCCCATGAAAACTAACTCCCGTTTTATTTGTCTTTTACACTCATTTTTTAGTAGACGTTGAACTACTTAGCATACATTTTCCTCTCAGGAGACAACGATCTATTGAAAGTAGGCAATTTTTTAGGCGATTTTGTCAGAAGTAAGGATCAAAAAAAATTCAATCCCGAAATACATAAAGGCATCAAGCTCCATCACTATATTGATCATTATACAGATACGCATGCTATTGTCAAAAAAGTAAAATTCGGTTGAGACCCCAATTTGGCCATTACGCCCCTGTTATTGTGGATATGTACTACGATCACTTCTTGGCCTTGAATTGGTCTCAATATGGATTGACCGGCTTAGAAGATTTTAAATAGCACTTTTATAGCCTAACAGATGAAAATAAACTGATTCTTCCTGAAAAGGCCCATCGTGTACTCCATTTCATCAAGCGAGATAATTGGCTGTATGAGTACCGTATTTTAGTAAAGAATAGACAAAGCATTGATAGGCATGTCAAGAAGAACTAAATTTGAATCTAAGATGGAATGGGCAGCCCTTGGATTAAAGAAAAAATTTATCAAATATCAAGAAAATTTTAATTGCTTTTTCCCAGAATTAAGGGCTGAAATAAATGAATTTATGACGTATCAATTATGATTAAGGATATATTACTTGTTGGCTTAGGTGCATTTTTCGGAAGTGCGCTTCGCCATTTAATTAATATTAAAATGGGCTTATTGAATCTATTATTTCCATGGGCTACTTTCGGCATTAACCTTATAGGCTCTTTGTTGATTGGTGTCCTTATGGCTCTATCGCTGAAGGATCAAACCCTTTGGAAACTACTCCTTATCACCGGGTTTTGTGGAGGATTTACTACCTTCTCAAGTTTTTCATTTGAAGGTTTATCCCTCTTCAAATCGGGGAATATAGTTATGGCCTTGAATTATATTTTTTTAAGTGTTTTAGGTGGTTTATTGTTTGTAGCAATGGCATATTACCTCACCAATAAATTCATTCAATAATCATGGTATCCTACTACAAATGATCACACTCTATGATCTTTTAGGTGTCTCAAAGACGGCAAGTAGCCAAGAAATTAAAACCGCCTTTAAAAAAAAGGCCCTCCAGTATCATCCCGATAAAAATGATGGTAATCCTGATAAAGAGGAGATCTTTAAAAGAATTAATATGGCCTATCAAGTTTTAGGCCAGCCTCAATCGCGGGCAAATTATGACTTTAGTATTACCCCCCGAACAGTTTCATATCCATCTAATGCTCAAAAAAAAGAACCCAACCCCTATAAATTTCAAACGAGAACAAGACCTTTTCGACCTTATGTAAAAAAAGCAATTGATTGGGAAGCAAATAGAAAATCAACATTGTACGCTTTTGGTTTTGTATTCATAATTGCTCTATTGGTCGTAAGTTTCGTCAGTGTACGAAATGCCTATAACGAAAAAGTATTCTTTGAAAAACTAGAATCAAGACAATCTATATTCTACCAAGCCACTGTATTTCATGCCTATGGCCAATGGGATGCCGCCTTATCTAAATTAAGTGAACTAAACGGATATCTCCTCCCCTATGAAAAAGATATGGAACAATTTGAACACAATATCTATGCGGAACTGGTGGCCCAAGTGACCCAATATCATAAGGACGGACTCCATCAAAAAGCCTTAGCCCATTTTAATTTACTAGAAAAATATACCCCTTTCAATGAAATTAAATTACTCAATTGGCAGTCACAATCCTATCGTGCAACGTTACAGGGTTCAGCAGCCATACGATCACTTGAAAAAATATTACTCCTTGGGCACCGAACGGTATATACCTATGTAGCGCTAGCCGAAATTCACGCCGATCTCATGAAAGATGCCAAAATGGCCTTAATTTATTATGAAACAGCCAATAAATATGCTCAAAAATATTATGAAGCTTTTTATGGTAAAGCCTATGCGATCTTATTGAAAAGTGAAGATTTACCTGAAAGTCATTATCGCCTCTACCATGGACTTGCCCAGGCTTATCTCAATACCAATAATCCAATTCAAGCCTTAAAAGCAACCAAATGGAGTCTGAGGGTATGGCCAGAAAAAGGAGATGCCCACCTGATCAATGCCAAAGCCCATCTGTTACTAAATGCATCTATTTTGGCTTGTGAACAATACTTGATTGCATTAGAAAAGGGGATAAAGGCCGAAAATATTTTTTGCCATTGATCAACCGACAAAATCACCCATTTTTCTTCTACAGTCCTTGACCTGATTATTGAGAATCAACTTCCAAAAGGGAGACTTTTTAAAGAACAATTTGGCATATACGATTAGGTTGTTCCCACGCATGTTCCATGCTCCTGAACTGATGGACATTTTAGTAGATTGCAAGGCATATTCGAATCCCATATCCCTCGTAAATTCTCTCAGACATGGATTTCCATAAAGTACTTTCCCTGATTTTGTTTTGAATATAATCTCAATGTTTTTTCGACTTTTGGCTACCTTTTTTTTTATCATTTTAGGGGTCATTCCTATGCTTTCTTCTGGACTAAAAGCAGCACTTTCTTGATCTTGGCCCTTGGACATTAGACCCATTAAAATTAACATCCAAGTACAAAAATATTTTAGTAAATCCATTTTCATCAATTCGAACTAGAAGATAGCCCATTCTTAAATATATTTACCTTTAATTTAACTTTTGTGAAAAATATAATCAGTTTCTTTTTAAAAACAATTCCAAGAAAACAACTTCAATTGATTAGCCATTATGTGTTAAAAATCCTTGCTGTTTTTTATATGGGCAACCAGGTTGCGTGCCCCGTCTGCTTACATTCTTTTCGGAAGTTTCTTCCTTATGGACGCATCGGTCGAACTAATGCCCTTTGCCCCAATTGTTTGTCCTTGGAGCGACATCGCCTTTTGTGGCTTTTTCTCAAAGATAAAACTGACTTCTTTACTGCATCTGCAAAAATGCTACATGTTGCCCCCGAACTTTGCTACATAAAAAGATTTGAAGCTCTCCCTAAACTCGAGTATCTGACCGCAGATATAGAATCTCCTTTGGCTAAAATAAAAATGGATATCCATGATATTTCATTTCCAGAAAATACGTTTGACATCATCTTTTGTAATCATGTATTGGAACATGTTCAGGATGATAAGAAAGCTATGAGTGAAATGCTCCGGGTATTAAAACCTGGAGGTTGGGCCATTCTTCAAATCCCAATATTTAAGCCCCTTATTGCAAAAACTATTGAAGATCCTACCCTTGAAGATCCTAAAAAAAGAGCTGAATTATTTGGACAAGATGATCATGTCCGGATGTATGGTAAAGATTATGCCGATCGTATCCGCAGTACTGGTTTTAAGGTGATAGAAGAAAATTTTATCGGTGAACTTGAGCATAGCCTTGTCAAAAAGTATGCGCTCCCTGAAGGGGAAATTATACATCGTGCCATTAAGCCCAATCAATAAAGGTCAATATACTTTTTGTTGGGATCAATTCCCCTAAATTTCTGAATCGCCTCGTGTATCAACCCTACTGCATAGCCCAACATTTGAATCAATGCTATCAAAGGAGCATAAGAGGCTACTTTCAAGCTTTTTGACTTCAATAAGGTCTCTAGAAAGATCAGTAATAAATAAATTACATAGCATCCGATCCCCAAAAAGCCTAGCTTTTGATCTAAAAAGGTCAAAATAAAGGCGCATAAAAATCCCAGTACAAAAATCAATGGAAATAAATGCACTAGCTTTAAATGACCCGAATGAAATCGCGTCAGATTGATTCTCGCTCTTCCAAAATAATTAATTTGCTTATAGAATTGGATCAAATTGGTCCGTCTCTTATGATATACAAAAGCATTGGGGATCAATGCTGTCTTAAAGCCTGCAGTGATGATCCTGATACTGAATTCAAGATCTTCACCCATAAATGGAATACGATAACCCCCTGTTTTTTGAAATACTTTTTGGGTAATCCCCATATTGAAACTTCTCGGATGATATGTCCCTATTTGTTTTTTTCGTCCCCTGATGCCTCCAGTGGTGAAAAAGGAAGTCATAGTATGGCTGATGGATCTTTGAATGGGAGTAAATGAATCAAGAGCAGTATCTGGACCACCGAAAGCATCTACTTGATGCAATCCTAAATAGTCGTTTACCTCTTTGAAGTAATTGGGAGGAATGAGGCAATCAGAATCAAATACTACTAAAACCTCTCCTTCTGCTCTTTGATAGCCATAATTTCTCGCATAACCTTGCCCTTCATTTTCTTTAAAAAAATACCTGACGTTAAGCTGATTTGCATAATGCCCTGCAATGGCTTGACATGTCTTGGATGAGCCATCTTCTACCAGAATAACCTCAAAGTCATGGAAGGATTGTTTCGTCAAGGAGGCCAATAGCTCTTCTATCTCATCCGGTCGATTGAATACCGGAATGATTATGGAGTACTTAGGCATTCGGTTTTATTTCTTCTTCTATTTGATAATCGTGTTTATTGGTACTTGCCTGTATGATCATTTCTGCCAAGAATCCTGCCAAAAATAATTGTATACCAATGATCAACGCTACAAGGGCTAGAAAAAAAACAGGTTGATCCACTACATCTCGTACCGGTAAATCGTAATGCTGATTGAGTATTTTATCAACAACTAAAAATACAGTAATCCCGAATCCAACCATAAAGCTAAGAATCCCCAATAGGCCAAAAAAGTGCATCGGATTTTTACGAAAACGCGTAATAAAAGAAACTGACAATAAATCAAGAAAGCCTGTGATATACCTCTTCATTCCAAACTTAGTCACTCCATATTTTCGCGCTTGATGCACGACTACGGTTTCAGTGATTTTTTTGTAACCACTCCATTTAACCAAGAGGGGAATGTATCTGTGTCGCTCACCATACAGATGAATGCCTTTGACCACCCGATTTTGATAGGCCTTCAATCCACAATTAAAGTCATGTAATTTAATCCCTGAAAAAATCCGAGTCACCCAATTAAAAAACTTGGAAGGAATTCTTTTTTCGAAAGGATCATGACGAACTTTTTTCCATCCTGAGACCATATGGTGACCTTCTTCCATTATCATTCGATACAATTTGGGTATTTCGTCTGGAGAATCTTGTAGATCTGCATCCATAGTAATAACTACGTCTCCGGTACAAATTTGAAATCCCGCGTTCAAAGCCGCGCTTTTTCCATAATTACGTGTAAATCTCAAGCCCTGAACATGATCATCAGTTGCAGCTAATTTTGATATCTCCTTCCAAGAATCATCTATACTCCCATCATCGATAAAAATCAATTCTCCTTTAAGATTAGATGTTTTAAGTACTTTTTTGATCCAAGTATATAGCTCTTCTATAGACTCTCGCTCATCTAATACAGGTATAACTAAAGAAACATTTTTTTTAGCGACTGACACACGATTATTATTCTGAGAATTCGGGTACTTTACGTTTGATGATGGCCCCCGAGATTAAGGACATCAATGTATAGAAAATCAACACCATTCCAAAACTTTTAATTTGCCCGATCACCGTAAAAGTAGCCGGTGTGTCTGCATCCTCAATCGCTTGATCGATGATCTCTTGATTGGCACCAAAACCCTCCATCATCTCTACGGTTTGCTCAATAATGGCTTCAGAAATTAATTGTGGTAGATCAGGATCTATAACGTGGAATAACAATATATTAAAGGCTGTCCCAATAAGTCCTGCTAATACAAAGGTGATCATAGAATAAATATATCCTATTTTGAAAGACACGAAACCACCTAAAATCTTTCGATATTGGACACCAAAATAACTAACTAGGCTGATAAAGAGCACTAAGGAAAAGAGACTAAACCACCATTTTATCATCAATAAAGGATCTATGATGTAAGTTGTTAAGGAAATCAGTATCCCAACGACGCCAAGTATAACTCCAGATTTTAAAGCATGATCTTTCATATTATTTTATAAGTTAAATTTTTCTTTTCAAAATTGAAAGCACTGGGGTGATCAGCATGGCTGATATAAATTTTTTAACTCCTCCCATCAATGCCATATCTAAAATAGTCGTTTCTTGAATGGTTTCCAACTGAATTTGATATTGTTCTTCCCCAAAACCCTCAATATATTGTGCTGATTTTATTTCCAAAAAATCAACAGCTTGTTGTTGATAACTGATCAAAATATTCTCGTCAAAATTCATTATTAAAAATAAGAATACCATATATATTCCAAAAGAAAAGATGTTTACAAAAAATCCAATACTCATCCCTTGCCAAAAATGTAAAATACCTTCATTGTTTACCGTTTTAAATTCATTCAGTGCGAAATAGATCACCAATCCATAAATGAATAAATCAAAAAAAAGATGGCTCATTTCTATGAAAGGATGTACTCCGATATAGTAGGATGCCAAAAATACAATTATCATGAGAAATGCCGCGACACCGGCATATCGTAAACCTACTTCTTTCATAGATTAGCTAGGAAAATATAATTTTTCACCATTGATCACTCCCACAGATTTACCCGTAAGTAGCTGGCCAAATAAAGGTGAATTATTGGACTTAGAAATGTTTGATTTCTCATTATATTGCCATTTAAGGTGGGCATCCAATAACGTTAATTTAGCAAATTCTCCTTCTTCAATCTTTACAGTGGGCAACTTCAGCACTTTTCGAGGGCCATTAGATAATTTTTCAAGTAACATATCTAAGGGTAATTCTTTTGAAGCCAAACTGATTAATGAAGAAAAAGCAGTTTGTAAGCCAACCATTCCAAATGCTGCTAAATCAAATTCCAAAATTTTACTCTCTTCATCTTGCGGCAGGTGATCGATTGAAAGGGCATCTATGGTCCCACTGACCAGACCGTTCTTCAATGCTTGAATATCCTTATCAGTACGTAAAGGTGGATCTACCTTGTAATAAGGATCAAAGGAAGACAAATGATCATCCGAGTAGCATAATTGATGGAGGATCACATCACAAGTCACCGCCAATCCACTTTTTTTCGCTGCGGCAATCAAAGCTACAGATTCAAAGGTGGAAATACCATGGATGTGAAGTCGTCCCCCTGTGTAGGCCAAAACAGAAAGGTCTCTTTCAATCATGACCTTTTCCGAAAGACTCGACAGACCCTCCAATCCTAAAATCGTACTTACGTTCCCCTCATGCATTTGGCCCCCTCCTGACAGACTTAAATCTCGCGGCCTACTGATTACCAGGCCTTTAAATTTTTGCACATATTGTAAAGCCTTTAATAATAATTCAGCATTCATGATAGGCACTACACCATCGGTAAAGGCAATTGCACCTGATGATCTCAAATCTAAAATCTCTGCCAAGCTATCTCCCTTCAATTCCTTACTCAATGCACCTAATGGATGGACTGAAGTCACCTGCCGACTCGCTTTGGTCAAGATGTATTCGATCGTACTTCGATTGTCAGCTGCAGGCAACGTATTGGGTAGAACACAAACATCTGTGAACCCCCCTTCACAAGCCGTTTTTAAACCCGTAATTAAGTCTTCTTTATATTCTGTCCCAGGATCATTAAAATGACTTGATAAATCCATCAAGCCCGGAGAAATCAATTTTGGGCCATCTGCCTTGATTTTACTCTCAACAATAGACTCAATAATGCCTTTTTCTATCCGTATGTCTACTTCTTGTCCGTTATGGGACGAATAAGTATCTTTTACAAGTACATTTCTTACATTCATTTTAAAGAAATCGAATAAATAAAGCCTCTGACAAAACAAAGAATAAGGACAAAATTAATGCAATTTTAAATAAGTCCCCTGCGGAGTCTCCAAAACCTTCATTAATAGTCAAATTTTCTATTTTTTCAACATTAATCAAATCGATATACTGACTCTTCGCATCCAATTCAGCTAATTCAGAATGGGTATACCCCACCATCTCAGACTCAACTCTTGATTCATTCAAAGCCATTCTTTTAATCAAACGATCCCCATTTATGATCTCATAATGTCCTGCTTTTAACCCAAATAAAGGTAGTTCTAACAGTAATTTTCCCGCTATATATTGATAATTTGGAATCCATTCAGTAGCTCCGTTTAAAACCTTTAATTTTTTAGAAGAATCAAAATCTCGGGTAGCAATGCTTACATAATCTTCAGAAAGATCATAATATAAGGGATGAATATAACGATTACCCGCCATCGACATTTTGTACATTAAAGGTAGAAAAGTGGCATGATTTGTTACATTAGTAAATTCCGAAGTCAAAGGTGATGCAAAAAAATAAATATAATGATCATTATTTTTTACACTTCCCAAATAAACTTTCTCAAATTCATTTTGCACCAATACGTTCACTCTGCCCTTAACTTCCATATTTCTTTTAGCTTTGAGCAGTCCTATATCCGCCTCTTTGGTATTAAATACCCCCACAAAAAATGGATCATTTATATCTTTAATATTTAATCCAATGGGTATTGAATCCTGAACTAAATGTACAGATCTAGAAAGAAACCTTTGATAAGATGGCTTTTCTATTTCCTTTAGCGGTACAATTAAAAAATCATTAGAACCCTTATATGCATCAAGACTTTGAGGAATGCTTTCAAAGCCATCTAAAATGACGAAATCTGCCATTTGCAGTTCTCCATAATCAATCGCGTCTTCCTTAACTCTGGTATATTCAAAATAGGTTTTATTGCCATATACCTTTTCAATTGCGCAGGTAAAATATGACTTAGAATGAATATGCATGATTTTATGGACTTTTGCCAAAGGAAGCGACATATGAAAAATATTATCAAAATAAACAGGATAATCAACCAACTCAATTTTCATCTGTCCCTCTTTGATATAGTCCTCATCAAAAGATAATATCACAACAGCTTCTGATCTAGCCTTGATGTCAACCGATGAAGTTGAAATCAATTGCTGCCCTGAGATGAGCTTGAGTTGTATGGCTTTCCTATCTTTATTGCCACTATTTTTGAGTAATACTCTTATTCTTTTTTGCGCATCATAAATCTGAGCCACTTCTATATATGCGGTGTCAACATATATGTTAGAAACATTATCTACAGCTATTTTTATCAATTTGATTTGCCAATCCACCTCTTTTGGAACTTCAATAGTTCCTATGGTCGATTTTTGGAAGTCTGATAAATAAATAAAAGCCATCCTTTGAGACAGCGCTGAAGCTTGCTGCATAATTTGTGAAAAACTCTTTGGATCGTCCGAAAGACGCACATCGGACAACTTGTCCAAGGCCCCTTCTTTGGAGAGCCATGATAAAGCGACTGGAGAATGATTGGTCAAAACTTGAAATTTAGCATCAATGGGGGCCCTACTGATGAAGTCATCACTCAACTCCAAAGCTTTATTTAAACCGATCTGACCAGTAACTACTTCCCCCGACATACTTCGTGAATTATCAATGTATATCAAAGTTCCATCATCAGGTACCGAATGATCCGTCATGATAGGTTGTGCAAAGGCCATGATTGTAAAAAACATAAAAAGTAATCTTGAACCTAGCACTAGTAAATGCTTCAAATTCGTTCTGTTACCCGTTTCATTTTTAAGCTCTTCCATAAATGAAATACTCGGAAAAACGACATTGACCACTCTTCTAAAGGAAAATAAGTGGATTAAGACAGGGATAAGCAAGAGCAATAACCCCCAAAGGACAGATGGATATAGAAACGTCATTGACCACAAGTTTATATTAGAATAAATAAAGGATCAACTCATTTGATAAAATAGGTCATAAAAAAAGCCCTTAGTTTCCTAAGGGCCTTGATAAAGTCTGGCAACGACTTACTCTCCCACCTGTTACGGCAGTACCATCAGCGCGGACGGGCTTAACTTCTCTGTTCGGAATGGGAAGAGGTGGACACCATCGCTATAGTCACCATATGATCTTAAATGCACTCAGCGATTTCCTTTAAACAACGCCAACTTACTTTTGAAGGAGTGGAATTAGGAGTGGCGCCTAGCCTGGGCACCATCGCAATAGTCACTATATAATCTTAGGCAGTCCCGTTTGGACTCCTATAATTTCTTTAATTGATCTTGCGATCAATTTCATGACAGTATGTAAAAGATTTATTGATAATAAAATGAATATATCGTTATGTGCTCTAAAGAAAGCTTACGGGTAATTAGTACTACTCAGCTTTGACATTACTGCCTTTACACCTGTAGCCTATCAACGTCCTAGTCTAGAACATCCC
>CAJXAT010000080.1 GCA_913050055.1 uncultured Flammeovirgaceae bacterium
CCCACTCGAGGCTGCAGAAACTTTTAAAAAAGATCTTCTATTGTATTTTGTTTTGACAAGTGTCATTCTATGCAATGTTTAAGTGAGTTGTGCAGCTGCGGTTTTGATAGCAGTTTTTATCCTTGTATATGTACCACATCGACAAATGTTAGCCCTCATGGCCCGGTTTATGTCCGCATCGGTTGGATTTGGGTTATTTTTTAAAAGTGCTGTTGCATTCATAATCATCCCGGGTTGACAATAGCCACATTGAGCAACATCATGGGATATCCAGGCTTTTTTAACAATATTTTCGAGTTTCCCTGTTGATTTTGAATTACCTTCAATGGTCGTAATCACTTGATCACCTACCGTACTTATAGCTACAGAGCAGGAACGAATGGCGGAACCATTTAAATGAACCGTGCAGGCACCGCATTGAGCAATTCCACAACCATATTTGGTGCCTACCAAATTTAGGTGATCCCGCAATACCCATAAAATAGGGGTGTCGGGATCGGCATCAATTTTATTTACCACTCCATTGATGTTGATATTGAATTCAGCCATAGTTTATTGTATTTATATTTTCGATAACCTAAAGGTAATAAGCAATATGATTAAATCAAATAATATTGTTAGAAGCGGTTTCAGTTTTATTTTAAAACTTGAGGTGCTGCTGTATGTTTCCAATTAAATATCATCACGGGAACAAGGTTTTATAAATAATGGATTAGTTTTAAGAGTTAATCTTACATTGAGAGTCATGTTAATGATGAAGCTAAAGAGGGTATTAATTAAAAGAACCAAAAAGGCAACCTCCTTTGGCGTGCTTTTTGTCCTCGCTTTTTTTGGAGTTTTAGGTATGAGCGGCTGCATCACTTCTGATAAATTAGTGATCACTGAAGGGACGCGAATTTCTTTAATAGGCAACAATTTGGGTGCTCGAATGATGCACTATGGATTTTTTGAAACGGAAGTACAGCTCAAGTTCCCTGATCGTCTTTTAGTTATTAGAAATTTATGCGATGGAGGAAATACGCCTGGCTTTAGACCTCATTCAGGTAGAAACGAGCCTTGGGCTTTTCCGGGTGCTTCCCAATTTCAGAATGAGCTGGCTCAAAATTCGGGGAGTGAAGGGCATTTTGAAACCCCAGATCAGTGGCTGAATAGGTTGGATACTGATTTGATTATAAGTTTTTTTGGTTTCAATGAATCCTTTGAGGATTCAGCAGGCTTAGCCCTTTTCATCGATGAATTACACGCCTTTATTACTCATACCCAAGCACAAAAATACAATGGTATCCATGCGCCGGAGTTGGTACTGGTATCTCCCATTGCTTTTCAAGATCTATCAAAAATAGAAGATCTACCTGATGGAATTGAAATTAATAGGAGGTTGAAAATGTATACCCATGCCATGGCTCAAGTTGCTCTAGAAGAAAAAATACCTTTTATTGATGTTTTTACGCCAAGTACCAAATGGTTTTCAGATAAAAAATTAACCATTGATGGTATGCAACTCAATGAAGAGGGCTATCGCATATTTTCCTCATTCTTATCCAATGCACTATTTAAGGAAGGTAAAAAACATGATGAGACCGCCTTTGAGGGAGTAAGAGCTCGCGTGATAGATAAAAATTGGTTTTGGCAGAATGATTTTAAAATACCTAACGGCGTGCATGTCTTTGGTAGGAGGTATGATCCTTTCGGTTCAGACAATTATCCTGATGAGCTAAAAAAAATCGGAGAACTTACCCAAATTCGAGATACAGCTATTTGGAGCTTTATGCAAAATAGCCCTTATGACGTGACTCTTGCGGATGGCCAAACGCAAGAACTGGCTGTTGTTGAAACTAATTACAGGAATACAGAGGAGATCTCTTATTTATACGGAGAGGAGGCCCTGGCTACACTTACGGTACCCAAGGGATATGAAATCGAACTTTTCGCTTCCGAGGAAACCTTTCCAGATTTGGCCAATCCGGTGCAGCTTTCATTTGACGATAAGGGTCGCTTATGGGTTGCGACTATGCCAAGTTACCCACATTATAAACCGGGAGATGCCAAGCCCAATGATAAATTACTTATTCTAGAGGATGTCAACGGGGATGGAAAGGCAGATCAGCAGACGGTATTTGCAGACGGATTACATTTGCCCATAGGATTTGAACTGGCTACCGAAGGCGTGTATATCTCACAGGGCAATCATTTAAAATTATATAAAGATGTGGATGGTGATGATCAAGCGGATGAAGTAGAAATGCTATTAAGTGGTTTCGACGATCATGATACCCATCATGCCATCAGTGCTTTTACCGTAGACCCATCAGGGGCTATTTATATGGGGGAGGGTGTCTTTTTGCATACCAATGTGGAGACGCCTTATGGACCCGTGCGGGCAACTAACGGTGGTTTTTACAGATACACCCCACAACAACACAAATTAGAGCGCACCGCACAATTGTCTATTCCCAATCCATGGGGGATTGTATTTGATGCATGGGGCCAAAACTTTTTCTGTGACACATCGGGTCCAGATGTTCGTTGGATGATGCCGGGATCTATTAAGTCAACATACGGGATTTCATCACCTAAATCACAGAACTTGATAGAGGAAGCACATAGGGTGAGGCCCACCTCAGGCTTAGAATTTGTATCCAGTCGCCATTTCCCAGAGGAGGTCCAAGGCGATTTACTGATCAATAATACCATTGGATTTTTAGGTACCAAGCAACATAAGTTCATCGGTAAGGGTACGGGCTATGAATCAAAACATCGACAGGATTTAATTGTAGGGACCGATCCAAATTTCAGGCCCGTTGACATGGAGTTTGCTCCAGACGGTTCTTTGTATGTAGTGGATTGGCACAATGTTTTGGTGGGACACATGCAACACAATGCACGTGATCCCTTGAGAGATCATGCACATGGACGTATTTACCGCGTGACTTATCCTTCTAGGCCTTTGGTGGTACCGGCATCCATCGATGGCGAAAGCATAGCAGTTCTACTAGATCATTTAAAATTACCTGAATATCGGACGCGTTATCGAAGTCGTCGAGCACTCAGGGGGAAAGATGCCGATTTAGTTTCCGCGGCTTTGAAGGTTTGGGTGGCCAATTTAGATCCAAATGATCAGGCATATGATCATCATTTATTGGAAGCATTGTGGGTGAGTTGGGGAAACAATCAAATTGATCTGTATCTCTTAGAAGAAGTATTTTATTCAGAAAATTACAGGTTGAGAGCCGCAGCTGTTCGGGTGATGCGTTATATGGGAGTACAAATTCCTCGAAGTGAGGAATGGATAATACAAGCAAGTGCTGATCCTCATGGCCAGGTACGCTTAGAGGCGATTGTAGCAGCTTCTTGGCTTGACAAGGAAGTGGCTCAAAAAGTTCTTTCGTCTGTTGCACGCTTGCCATTGGATGATTGGATGAGAGATACCTACAATGCCATTGCCAGTAATTTTGGGATTTCGGGAGTTTCTGAAATGGATGAGCAAAGTAAACCCAGAGAAGAACTTATGGTGGATTTTGAGGGGCCTGATGTTGAATTGTATCATTTAGGTAAAAGCATTTATGCGAAGGCCGGTTATTGTGCAACCTGCCATCAAGTTGATGGCAAGGGAATCAAATCAGCTGGATTTCCGCCTCTCAAAGGAACGCAATGGGTGCTTGGAGACGAGGAAAGGTTAATTAAAATCACATTGAATGGTGTCATGGGTAAAATGAAAGTAATGGGAAAATCCTACAGTGGAAAAGTACCTATGATGGCTTTTGGTAGTTTACTCAATGATCGAGAAATTGCTGGAGTTCTCACCTATGTACGCAATAGTTTTGGTAATAAAGCAGCTGCGATTTCGTCTGAAAAAGTAAAGCAAGTCAGAGCGGAAACTCAGAATAAAAAGGGCTATTATTTGGTTGAAGAATTGAAGTAAAACCTTTTTAATATGTATTCAATGCTTGATTAAAATGAGGGTAAATCGAATTAATTCACATGTGAGATTTTTAAAATATTTTTTTTTGGTGCTATACTTTCATGGAGCTCAGTTAACGGCTCAAATCTTAACTGATGAGGCGCAACTATATACCAACTTGTCCTACAGGCAAGGAACAGATGATGCGTATACTCTTGATAGATGTGTTTTAGACATTTATCTGCCTGGAACGACAGATTTCGCTACGGTAGTTTGGTTCCATGGAGGGGGGTTGACGTCTGGAAATAAATTTATTCCTGAAGGCTTAAAAAACCAGGGAATAGCAGTAGTCGCTGTGAATTACAGATTGTATCCCAAAGTAAAATCACCTAGGTATATCGATGATGCTGCAGCGGCCGTGGCTTGGGTTTTTAAAAATATAGCTTCCTATGGAGGAAATCCCAATTTAATTTTTGTTGCTGGACATTCAGCAGGAGGATATTTAACCAGTATGTTGGGATTGGATAAAAGCTATCTCAACTCCTATGATATAGATTCGGATGCCATTGCAGGATTGATTCCTTACAGCGGACATACTATCACGCATTTTACCGTCAGATCAGAGCGTGAGCTGAAATGGGACGATGTTCGGGTCGATCACATGGCCCCTTTAGCTCATATTAGAAAAGACTCATCGCCGATCATCTTAATTACTGGAGATCGTGAATTGGAGTTATACGGTAGATATGAGGAGAATGCCTATTTCTGGAGAATGCTTCAAATTATAGGCCATCCCTATGTTGAGCTATATGAGTTAGAGGGTTATAATCATGGTGACATGGCAGTGCCCGCCCATCATATTTTGTTAAAGACCATATCTAACATTTCGGAGAAAATCACTTCAAAATAGGGCAGTCAGATTTTAATTAGAATTAATCTTGTTAAGATATAATTTCTAAAGGCGCAGTCGTTTTCCAATTTCCTCGAGTGAAATCAGGAAAACTTTGTGGGGTACCATCGCTAGCCACAGATTTTTCACTTAAAGGACTTACAGCACTCCATAAACAACCTTCATATACATTTTGATCTAACGGAAGTCCTTGCTGTAAGCATTCAATGATTCTAAAATCCAAGATACCATCCATACCACCATGACCTGAATCCTTGGCCAGGGCATTCATTCTTTTATACAGGGGATGATCATATTTATCATAAATCTTTTCCAGTTCATCTTCCTGTGCCCAGCTATGAGCATTAGTATTAACGCCTTCAATTCCTCTTTCGAGAGCGATGCGTGGGGGATAGTCTGCCAAACAACCAAGCGTGCCTTGAATTAAATTAAGTCTTGTGTAAGGTCTGGGGCTGGTTTCATCCCATTGAATCATGATGGTACGCCCCATGTTTGTTTTGATTATGGAGGTATTCATGTCTCCCCCTGCATATTTTAATTGGTTCCATTTGTGATCTGCAGAATAATTCTTTTTCGCGTAATTTTGACGACCCATGGCTGGCGTAGAATAGGAGACGAGTGTATTGAAAGTATCCTGGGTTCGACCAATACTCATGTATTGCGCTACAGGCCCCAATCCATGCGTAGGATAAAGATTACCGTTTCTTTGGGCGTATTGATGGGTCCTCCAAGACCCTGTCCCACGATCTTGCTCTTCCATCTGAAATCTTAAATCATGGATGTAAGCCGCTTCTCCATGGAGTAATTCTCCAATCACGCCCTGACGGCACATATTGAGATACATTAATTCTTCTCGACCATAGTTAACATTCTCCATCATCATACAGTGCTTTTGGGTACGCTCTGAGGTATCAACTATTTGCCACATTTCTGCTAAAGTCAAGGCGATGGGTACCTCAACAAAAGCATGAGCCCCTTGATTCATAGCTTCAATGGCCATGGGAGCATGATTGGACCAATTGGTTGCTATAAAAACCATGTCCGGTTTCACTTCGGTAAGCATGGTAAGCCACTTATTTTCATCCCCATAATAGGTAGCTATATTTTTGTGATGTTGTCCTTTGCCTATTTCCCTTATCTCCTCGGCCCATTTTTTTACCAGGTCCTCGTAGAGGTCGCTGATCGCTACAATCTCGGTACCCGGAAGACCCGCGGCAAATTTGAGATGCTCAGGTCCACGAGCACCCACTCCAATCACGGCAATACGAATATTGGGAAGTTTGGGTGCGGCAAAACTACCCATGTATTTAGATTGAGTTGGGCGATTATTAGACATATCTGAAACATCTGCTTTTAAGGTGTTGGCAGTTACCAACGCGGCGGCAGAGAGAGAGGATTTCTGTAAAAATTTGCGTCGACTTAAATCTTTCATAAAAAAATAAATTAGCAATCAATTTAACTTTTCTAAGGATCAAATATTCATTTGATCGAATAATTTAAAGAGAGCGGTCTTATTTATTTTATGAGCGGCATGAGAAATAGGGTTATTTGTATTCATTTTTATGATTTATTTCTATTTTGAAGCTTTCGACTGATCAGTAATTATATGGCCTATTATCATTTGGTTTTCAATGCGCCTTATTATTTACAGAACAATAATTCATTTAAAATTGGACTTTCATAGTAAATGGTATTAAATCTGTGCTTGCAAATGAAAGATTCAGAAACTTTTATCCAATCCGTTTTCCATAAACTCCCCATTCCAATTGCGGAAACAGATCTCCCCGAAAAGTTCACTTTTCCTTTTTCATACCAACCGCATCCAGTGGCATTAATCGCTGTCAAAGCCTTACAGACCTATTTGAATGAGCAAAAAAAATGGACCCATGACTTTGGAGATCAGATAGATGAATCTGGTGAAATCTGTGGTAAGATGTTTGGTATTTTGGTGGTAAAGAATAAGCGAAAAGAGCTGGGTTACTTGGCTGCATTTTCGGGAAAACTTGCTGAAAAGAATTATTTAGAGGGTTTCGTGGGTCCAATTTATGATAGATTGACCGATGATGGTTTTTTTAAAGAAGAGGAGGCATCCATTATAGAGATTAATGACCAAATTAAAGCTATCGAGCATAATCCTCAGTATCAGGATTTATTATCTGCATATAAAACTAAAAGAGATAGAAGTAATAAGGAAATGCAAGCAAGCCTAATGAATAAAAAGGAGGCTAAGCACATTAGGAAGCTTAAAAGAGACGCGGCAATGCAAGACTTAAGCGGTGATAGCCTTTATAATTTCTTGCAACAAATGAGCAAAGAGAGTCAGGACTTGCATTTTCAACATAAAAAGAAGCTACAAGCTTGGCGGGAAGTATTGACCGCTGCAGAATTACGTTTAGTTTTTTATCAAAAAAAAATCAATGAATTAAAGGAAAAAAGGAAGAGTAAGTCAGCGGCACTTCAGCAGCAACTATTTGATCAATATCAATTTCTGAATCAACAAAAAGAACGGAAAGGATTAACTACCTTGTTCAAGCATACCAAACAGCAAAGGCCGCCCGCAGGTGCTGGTGACTGTGCTGCTCCAAAGCTATTGCAGCATGCTTTTCTCAATAACTTAAAACCTGTGGCTTTAGCGGAGTTTTGGTGGGGACAATCACCTAAACTTGAATTGCGTCGCCATGGATATTTTTATCCTGCTTGCCATGGTAAATGCAAGCCTATTTTAATCCATATGTTAGCAGGGATGCGTATTGATGAAAACCCCGCCTGTCATGAGGCGTTAAAGACAAAAGGTTTGATTATAATTTATGAATCAGTGGATTATTTGGTTATCAATAAGCCCAATGGCTTGTTATCGGTATCAGGCAAATACGTATTGGATTCCGTAGCTAGCAGGGTCAAGGCCACATTCCCAAAGGCTACAGGCCCTATGATGGTACATCGATTGGACCGCGAAACTTCTGGATTGATGGTGGTGGCCAAGACTCTATCAGCTTATCTTGATTTTCAAAATCAGTTTTTAAATAAGACCATTAAAAAAGAATACATTGCCATCTTAAATGGCATTCCAGAATACAAACTCCCATCGATTAAATTGCCATTGCGACCTGATCATCACCAACGTCCACGTCAAATGGTTTGTTATAATGATGGTAAATTAGCTGAAACGTATTGGTCGATTCTAGAAATTAAAGGAGCTAAAGCGCGGGTATTATTCAAACCTAGTACAGGTAGGACCCATCAGCTCAGAGTACATTCAGCCCATCCTGAAGGTCTAAATATGCCCATTGAGGGGGACGAATTATATGGCTTGAAGTCGGATCGATTGAAGTTGCATGCTGCTGCCCTCACTTTTGAGGATCCTGCCAATGGCAAGTCAATGGAATTTCATTTAGATCCAGATTTTTAAGGGACTGATCAAAAATCGTCATGCAGAAATACAATTATTATAATATAAGCGATCATTTTGAATAAATTTAGTAGTTTACTCTAGTAAGCATATAATTTAAAAACGACTGATGATATAACTTATCTTAAGATTCAATTATTAAATAGTATTCAATGAATTCCATTCATATTTCTTATCTCTATACCTATTTATTGAAGTCAGGCAAACCTCAATCCCTTGATCATGCTCAAATCATTACAACGGGCTTAGTGGGTGATCGTGACTTTGCCGTAATTGGTGAAGATGGTCGTATGCTGACTGCAAGAGAGTGTCCTATGTTGCTCGAGGTTGAAGCGAAAATTATGGATGACATGATTCACTTCAAATTTAAAGGTGAGTTTATCACCGTACCACGAAAAAAAACCGTATCTTCTAAAAAGAGAACGGGTATCTTATTTGGTCGATCGGTGGGAGGTTTAGAGTTAGATAAGCATATCCAAAAATGGTTTTCCAAATGCATGGGTGTGAGCTGTCATGTGGTTGAAATCAATACATTCTACATGCGGCAAATGAAGAATCAATTTATTGATATAACCTACACAGATGCGGCCCCGATTTTGCTCACATCAGAGGCCTCTTTGCGAGACTTAAATAATCGAATGACCTTGCCGGTAGGGATGAATCGATTTCGCCCAAATATAGTAGTAAATGGAGGTAACCCATTTGAAGAAGACGACTGGAAATCACTAAAAATAGGGTTTTGTGAATTTGAAATTAGTCACCATTGCCCGCGATGTGTACTCACCACTATTGACCCAAGTCATCCAGAAAAAGGGATCTCAAATGAACCCTTAAAAACCTTGTCTACTTTTCGGAAATCAGGTAATGAGGTGAACTTCGGGGTCTATTTGATCCCAAAAAAAATGGGAATCATTCGATTAGATGATGAGATAATTCCGGGATTATGATTACCAAAAGTGAATACATCATAGGTCTGTTATTTATTTAAATCAATACTTTTTTTAAATATTATAATATACTGATTTACAATAGATTATATATTTTATAGAATCTTATTAGAGTGAGTGATTTTAAAGAAATATAGGTATTAAGAAGAGGAAAATCGCCTTAAAAAATCATTGAGGTCTTGATTGCTCGCAGGGATACCAATACAATAAATAATTGTGCTCCAATATGCCTATTCCTTCGATGATGTGGAATCATTATTTTAGACTTAGGTAAATTCTAGATCACTCTAAGCATGGGAGAGTCAACTCGATAGCAATGTCTTAATTATCAAGGTCAAGTAACAGCCATTTTTATGACCACCTTAGCAAATAGATTGGGAAAGAAACGCTTTAGATAAATACCTGCTACTTCTTTGAATCCTCCGATATACACTTCGTTTTTATTTTGTTCTATTGCTCTAATGATTTTGCTTGCACATCTTTGAGGACTCATCCCATTGTCTTGTGCTTTATCCATGGTATTTTGTTTGCTACCATCTCCTATCAATGCATTAAAACTTATTTTGGTTTTGATATAGCCTGGACAAATCAATGACACATTTATATTATCTTTTTCGTGCTCAGCTCTTAGGGCATCAAAAAAACCATGTAGAGCATGTTTAGAGGCAGCATAAGCAGACCTCAATGGTGTGCTGATTATGCCAGTGACGGAGGTGATGACAACATGATGCCCTTGCTTACGAGTCACCATGGAAGGGAGTAAAAATTTAGAAAGGGAAATGGTTCCAAAATAGTTGATTTCCATAATTCGGCGATCCACGGCTAAAGAAGTGTTCATCACTTTATCTCGCTGACTGATTCCTCCACAATGAATGATGAGATCAATGGGCCCCATCAAAGCTGACGCCTGTTTGCATTTTTCTTCAAGTGTTTCAGCTTCAGAGAGATCTAATCTTAAGAGGTTTACCTCGCTATTTTCTGTACAAGCATTTTTCACTCGCTCCAGTTCACTTACTCTTCGTGCTGACAGTATCAGTTTTGCACCCAATTGGTGCAGTTGGTAAACCAATGCTTCACCAATGCCAGAGGACGCTCCGGTGACCCAAATTATCTTTTTGTCTATTTTTGTCATGATTTTAATCTTCAATATGCGACCGAATTCAAATATAAAAGTTAGATTTTTCCTGAGCATCAAAATCACTAATTAATATCAAGAGTTCTCCTGATTATAGAAATTTAAATATGTAATTCTTATTTAAAAATTTGCTTGACATAGAGTGAGGAATGTTTGATATTTATTTATTAGATTGAAATTGTTTTTTAAAAAAAATTAATCACAGGCTTATCCCAAAATATTGAATACTGATCAAACCTTATTTCTAAAAAAAAGATTCGGAGAGGCCAGACATAAGATAAGTTTGTATTTGGAAGAAGTTTTGTCTGTTGATTTATTGGAGCAATTAGGAAAATGCCTCAAAAGAGAAGTTGCTTGTGATATTTTCGTGTCAAAACGGGGACTTGAAAAAGCGGAATCTGATGCTTTTCTCTTAATTCATTTGTTAAAACTAAGAAAATTAGGAGCATACATATATTTATCAGAAAAAGGGAAATCGTCCAATAAAATATTATGTTTTATTGATTATGAAATCATATATGTCCTTAAAAAGGGACATGAAGGTTTCGTGGAATTTTATTCAATAGATAAAGAATTTGATGAATATCATAACCATTTTACCTTAATAGAACCTGAGTACCGTTTAGAACCAGATGATATTACGATTGAATTTCTCATTGAAAGTAATACAGTATACGAGCGGACAGCTACCAAAATTTTCTGGGAAGTTACCAATGCGACTCATGTTACCATTGATGGTATTGGTGAAGTAGCCTATTCTGGACAAAAAACCATTACTTTCCTCAATGATACCATCCTAAAGTTGAAAGCGACTCATGGGAATCAAAAAAAGCTTAAATCAGTTCAGGTAAAGACTATTAGCGAATTTAAAATTAGATATGGGGTACAATTCCGAAATCCATCTTCCAATGAGTTTGTTTCAATGGACGAGTCAAAATATAAGGGTGTTTTTGGTATCGCCAAGGGGTATGATGTTCGGTTGACTTGGGAGGTGGCCCATGCTGATACAGTAAACGTAAAGCCTTTTGGATTTTATGAAAATAAAGGATCGCATATTTTCAACTCGGATGGATCTATAGAAATTAATATTGAAGCTAAATTTAGAGGGAAAAGCAAAAATCAGAAAATATTAATTTATTCATTTCCAACAGCGGTTTTTGAAAGAAAATTCATTAATCTTAATCCAAATATTTTGAAAGTGTTGGAGATTAATATTGATGATGTTAGAATTAATGCCTTAGAATACATAAGGGGCAACGATGACAATCAATTCAGAGATTATATGGATGAGATGGATAACAAATATAGATCACTCAAATCTACTCTTTTACAAAAGCTGAAAGAGACTGATTTTAACGAATTTTATGAACAGCATTCCATTCCAAAACTTTTCAAAAAAAGAAAATCTATTTTATTAAATTACTTTAAATCGGACCCTAAAATTGTTGATAATATCGAATCAACACAGGATTATTATGAGTGAGCAAAAGCATGCATATGGATTTATATTAAGATTCTTTTTATTTTGTTCAGCGGCAGACATAGATCTATTAGACAAATGTCCGAAGTCTGAGGTGAATAAATATGCAGGGGTAGGTGCTACCGTTTTTTTTACAGGTATTTTGGCCTGCTTTTCTGGAGGCTATGCACTCTTCACTGCTTTTAACTCATTGGGTTTATCCATTATGCTGGGGATTTTTTGGGGCTCATTGGTATTCAATCTAGATAGGTTTTTAGTTTCGACCATCAAGAAATCTAAAGGGAAATTTCAAGAATTAGCTCAAATAACACCAAGGCTTTTATTGGCCATATTATTATCTATAGTAATATCTGTTCCTTTGGAACTCAAGATATTTGAACAAGAAATCAATGAAAGTATTTACTATGTAGGTGCCAACAAAATTGATAAATTAACGACTCTTTTTGATGGGAGAGTAGCTATAAAGCAGCAAAGAATTGACTCTCTAAACCTAAGAATTTTGGCTAAATTCGAAATCAGAGAAGAATATTATCGGCAATATGTATGTGAATGTGATGGCACGTGTGGAACCGGCCAAAGAGGTCGGGGTACAGAGTGTGAACGCAAAGAGAACAAATACTTACAGAGTCAAAAGGAATATGATCAAGCCAAGTTAACCAATGAAGCCACCATTGCTTTGCTTAATTTAGAAAAACAACGTTTATTAGATGAGTTTGAACTTGAGAAAGATGGACTGCTGCAATCTTTCGCTGACGGATTATTGGTGCGATTAGAGTTACTGAGAATACTGCCTTTTGGGCCCCAATTGGCCATTCTTTTATTGTTACTAGCTATTGAAATCGCACCTATTTTAGTAAAATTACTTTCTCCTTATGGACCCTATGATCATCTTTTAAATACCATAGAATATGATTTTGAAATAGATGAAATCACTACTGTAAATATGAGAAATCAACAACTCAACAATAAGCTTACCATTATGGCAAGTATCGAACAAGACAAGGTCGAACAGGAGCTTAAAAATAACGAAGGCTCTATGAAGTTGATTGGAGAGGCGCATCTTGAAATAGTGAAGGCGCAATTAGAAGTTTGGGTAGATGAGGAGAAAGAAAAAATAAGAAAAGATGTCCAAAAGAGAATGGAAAAATTAGATTGACAATGGGTACAAGAAAAGTAATGTTTTTATTTTTTTTGGTAAAGATTTTTATGTTTCCTTCTTCAGCTCAAATGAGAAATGAGATTACTCGAGCATCTCACCAGTCCATGCAACTAGATAGAAAGTTTATTAAAAAATCTCATTTGATATTAGAAAAGTTTGATCACTTAACTTTTGAAATCCATACATCCAGAAAAATAAATTTTAGGGTTATTTCTCCTTCGGGGGCAATTGTTCATGAATCTTTGATTAAAAAAAACAAAATGACTTGGCAGTTTGATGCCATTGATAGCGGAGACTATTCGATAGAGGTGGAAAATTTATCTTTTTTGTTCAAGACAAAAGTAGATCAGATTATTACACTCAATCGGTTTCCCTTTAAAATAGGTGCGCCAAAAGATTCCATTCCCTTTTCGAGAGTCGTTGCCCGTACCAAGTCTATTGAATCAGAGGGGGTTTTTCAAATCACTAGATTCAATGATAAAAATTTAATGATAGGTCCATTCTACAAAGGAGATACCTTACTTTTTACCATGAATAGGGTAACCCAGAAATCACCCCCCATTGAAATTGTTAATGGAGCTAAAGAACTTTTGTTTGCAAATAGAAAATCTAAAAAAACAGTACAAGCGCTAATTCCAGTTTTAAAGAAAGATTCCTTTCAAATAACCATGATTTCTAAGGCTTGGTTAGGACAAGAAAATAAATTTCGTATCGAACGGATTACTCCTTTCAAGTATGTCGTTGATACTAGTCTAATACCTAAGCCAATTGTGTATGATACAATCCCTATTAATTTCTTGGATACCACGATATATTTAGGTGCAGTACGAGATTATACAAATCCTAATTCAGAAAAATTCACTTTCAATTTTGAGGCAGATTCGACCATTGCTTTTTGGAGTGTAGTTTTTGGAACAGGATCACAGTACGAGTCAGCGATG
>CAJXAT010000081.1 GCA_913050055.1 uncultured Flammeovirgaceae bacterium
GCGACCACCGAGATCTACACTCTTTCCCTACACGACGCTCTTCCGATCTTCTTTTACATCTTCCTCTCTCTTCACTATCCCATTAACTCTACTTATAAACACATATAATAAAAATAAATGACTACTTTTTAAATCAATTTCTACTACTTCTCCCCCTTCTATTATTATTTTCTTTCTAAACTCTCTTATAACTTATAATCTCTCTTTTACTTAATTTTTCTAAAACTTTTTTATAATACCTTATACCTAAAATTCCTTCTAAATCTTTAATACTCACCTACACAAATCCATTAATCAATAACCTATCTCCTTCTTCACTACTTCTACTCCTAATTTTACTTCTATAAACCTTATCCAAAAACTTACCAATCCTATATTTTTTATTATTAAGACAAAAAAGATAATATCTCTATTATCCCAAAATTCAACTAATACATTTCTTCAATTTTTACACTTCAAAATATTTGATTTTAAATGATTATTTTATGAGACCAATATAATATATGAAACCCCTTAAATAATCGATCATACACATTTAAACACATACTATTACCCAATTTCAATAACTAAATTACTTATATTATTAACACTTAAAGCTCTATTTTTATCCTCAATTAGACTTAAACTAAATTTTGTATCAAAAACATTTTTATAGATTAAATCACAGAAGTAAAGAGGTCCATGGTGTCGATATGCTGTACTTCCCACAGCTTTTTCCCCGACAAATTTAAGGCTTGAAGAATAGGTACTTCGTTGACAATCATGCGTCGACACAGAAAAGGAAAATCAAATTCTTCCCCATTATGTCCACATAATTTTAAATATTGTTAATTGAACTTTGTCTCTAAAAATACTTTAAACGCATATAGCAATTTTGCCTCATCATGATCTTGAAAGGAAGTAATCCGAAGGGTAGCCTCCCCATCAACTTCATGAAATATACCCAAGGCTATGACAATAATTTTTCCAAATTCAGCAAAAATTGCTACTTTTTCAAAATACAAATCGCTTACTGATTTTTCATCATCATTGTGCAAGTGAAGGGCTTTTCTTCCCCAATGATGTCGCAAATTTTCAGGTAGTGTCTCAAAACTTGAGGATACGCTCACCGTTTCAATATCAATTATCAATAAGTTTTTTAATTCCGAATTCATAAATGCATTACTCCTTTTTGTCTGAGCTCTTCAATATAGCTTAGGTTGGAAGCATTGATCGACGAAGGTAAATAGATATATTTCTTATCATAAATTTGTATCCCAATGTAGAAACTAATCCAAAATTCATTGGTAAAATGGAAAATCCCAGGGCTTATAGATTCAATTAAAACCGATGACCCCATCTCGATGTTAGGAATGGCATAGCGCAATAATGAAGTTTTTGATCCCCATTATAACCTTTAGAGGTAACTAAAATAGTATCTAAACTGCTCTTACTCCTATTGATAAAATCAACTTGCCGTAAATCATCCTTATTTTATGGCAAAATCGCCAGTACGACTTGCTCTACGGGTATATAAAGAATATCTTTTTTCATCTTTGTAAAAAATTAATCAAATGGGTCCCAAAATAAACAATGGGGCGGTTTGTTAAAATAATAATGTGATAATTACAATGCCATAAAGATCATGGAATATATTTCTTTATAGGCCACTTATTATCTACTCCGTTCCAATACCATCCTTTTTCCATTCCATTTGAAAAAGTTCTGAAATATTTTCCCGCAGTCTTTCCTCAACCTCATTAAAGACTATCAGTCTACCTAGTTCTTGATGCATAGAAGTAACCGCTTTATCACCAATACCACAAGGAATAATATTTTTGAAATACTCAAGATCTACATTTACATTTAAAGCCAGTCCATGCATGGTTACCCATCTACTCGACTTGACGCCAAAAGCACATATTTTTCGTGCTTTATGAGGGTCATTTACATCCAACCAAACTCCCGTCAATCCTTCAATTCTTCCAGCTACCATATTATAAGAGGCCAAAGTTCGAATCACCGCCTCCTCCAAAAACCTAAGATATTTATGAATATCAGTAAAAAAATTATCCAAATCTAGGATTGGATATCCTATAATTTGACCGGGCCCATGATAAGTGATGTCACCTCCTCGGCTGATGCGGTGATAGGTCGCTTCCTTTTCATGCAGCTCCTCTTTATCTAATAGCAAATGATCCTCTTTCCCACTTTTACCTAATGTATAAACGTGAGGATGATATAAGAAAAGCAAATAGTTGGGCGTAATTTCTTGGGCGTCTGGAGGCTGATTTCTGTTTTTAATTTTTAAATCTATCGTCTTCTTGAATAGCTTTTCTTGATAATCAAGCGCCTTCTGATAATCAAGTAATCCCAAATGCCGAAATTCTACAACTTTATTTTGCATTATGCAATATAGGTTTCCAAAAGTATAACTTCAGCATCCGCTTTAATTTCATAAGTTGATAACATAGCAGGTATCAAAACCGTTTCCCCTTTTAATAAAGGGGTCTCTTCATCACCATTAACTATTTTGGCTGAGCCCTCAATACACATATATATTTTGAATCCTGCTATTTGAGGTGCCTTTAATGTTTTTTTTTCGGTTAAGCTCAGTTTGTTCGTCACAAAGTAAGGACATGTAACCAATGAGACCCGTTTATTGGATTCCTCATCATAGCTGGTTTTATAATTTGGTTGATAGGTGTAGTCGATAGCTTCCAATGATTCTTCAATGTGTAAGTCCCGCTCATTTCCTTGATCATCTATACGGCCGAAATCATGAATGCGATAGGTGATATCTGAGGTTTGCTGTATTTCAGCAATTAACAACCCTTTGCCAATGGTATGTATCCGACCTGCTGGTAAGAAAAAAACATCCCCTTTGGCTACTTGCTCTTGATTTAGAATTTCCATTAACTTTCCTGATTCAAACTTCTTTAAGTACTCCCCTTGAGACATTGGTCGATTAAAACCGGTAATCAGTGAGGCCTTTGGATCCGCTTGCAACACATACCACATTTCAGTTTTACCCAAGCCGTGATGCCGTTTTTTGGCCAGTGCATCATCTGGATGCACTTGAATTGAAAGATCCTGATTTGCATCAATAAATTTGATCAACAAAGGGAAGTCTGTACCAAATTTTTCAAATAATTTTACCCCCATGATGGCAGCCCCGTGTTGCATTAATAACGATTTAAGATCCTGACCTCTCCAAAGACCATTACTAACCACAGAGATATCTCCAGATACTGCAGAAAGCTCCCAAGTCTCCCCGCAATTAGGCAAGTCGCCGAAATCTTTATTTAGGACATTTTTAATCTTATTTCCACCCCAAATCTTATCTTTATAAATGGTTTTAAATTTTAATGGATACGCCATAAAGAATCTTCATTTTGGAAAACAAAGTTAAAGGAAAATTAGAGGAAGCCTTAGCCAAAAAACATCTAGAATCTGTAGGTATAAAAATTATAGAAGAAAACTATCGTTATAAGCGGGGTGAAATAGATTTAATTGGGATCTCATCCAACCAACTATTGGTTTTTATCGAAGTGAAGTATCGGAAAAATGATAATTTCGGAAACCCTGAAGATTTTGTTTCTAACAGACAAAAGAAAAATATTATCCAAACGGCCAATGCTTATATTCACCAAATCCATTGGAAAAAAGACATTCGCTTTGATATCATCAGTATTTTGGTCTCAGATGAAGCGATTATCCATCTTGAAGATGCACGCTAATGGTATTCGAAGGAGCCCAGGGCCGTTTGTATAAGCAGCTCTTTGGTAGGCGCTGCCTCGACATGTCCCACCACCTGTGCCTGAACATTGAAAGATTCTGAAATTTCAATAAGGTCATCAACTACTTCTTCGGGAACATAAAGCTCAAATCTATGACCCATATTAAACACCTGATACATTTCACGCCAACTCGTAGTACTCTCGTTTTGAATTAAGGAAAATAAAGGAGGTACTTCAAAAAGATTATTTTTAATAATTTTTAATTGGTCAACAAAATGCAAAATCTTGGTTTGGCCACCTCCACTACAATGGATCATACCATGAATTTGATCATGGTGCTCAGTTAAAATAGCCTTAATAATGGGAGCATACGTACGGGTAGGAGACAATACCAGTTTTCCCGCATCCAAACTCGTATTTTTTACCGGATCTGTTAGGTATTTGGATCCACTAAAAATTAGGTCCATCGGTACCGATGGATCAAAAGCTTCAGGATATTTTGATTGGTAAACCTTTGAAAACACATCATGTCGCGCTGAGGTAAGGCCATTGCTTCCCATGCCTCCATTATAGGCTGACTCATAGCTCGCCTGACCAAAAGAAGAAAGACCTACGATAACATCGCCCGGAGCAATGTGAGCGTTATCAATAACTTTACCCCTGGGCATTCTTGCCGTCACGGTACTGTCCACAATAAGGGTTCGAACCAAGTCTCCAACATCGGCCGTTTCACCACCTGTTGAAATGATATCAATCCCTTGATTTCTCAGCATTTCTAGCACTTCTTCTGTCCCCTCTATTATTGCAGCAATTACCTCTCCGGGTATTTTATTTTTGTTCCTGCCGATGGTGCTTGATAACAAAATATTTTCAGTGCAGCCCACGCACAGCAGATCATCTGTATTCATGACCAACGCATCCTGAGCAATTCCTTTCCAAACAGACATATCCCCTGTTTCTTTCCAATACATGTAGGCTAAAGAAGACTTAGTTCCTGCACCATCTGCATGCATTATGGCACAGTAATCTTCATTTTTTGTTAGCAGATCAGGGACTATTTTGCAAAAAGCTTTAGGGAAAAGGCCCTTATCTATATGTGCAATCGCCCTATGAACATCTTCTTTGACAGCTGAAACTCCTCGATGTGCGTACCTATCAGACATGGTATATTTTATAAAATACAAATATCGCTACTTAAATTGAATCATGGTACCTATTGCGCAAATCATTATTGATAGTCCTACAACCAATATCAAAGCTAAAGATAATCCATACTGCTCTGAGATAAAACCAATGATCGGAGGCCCAATAAAAAATCCTGTAAAGCTTATAGTTGATACCACCGCAATGGCCGATTCTGCCGTATATCCTGGTTCATTGGCTGCAGAAGAATACAAAATGGGAACAATACATGAAAACCCCAAACCCACAAGAGAAAATCCCACAATGGCTACCCACGGATCGTGTAAGATCAAAAGGGCTGACATACTGAGGGCTGATAAAAGGCTCCCACCTATGACTAGGTTTTTCTTACCAAACTTTGGAATAAGCATATCCCCCGTAAACCTGCCTATTGCCATGAACAAGGCGTAACCTGCATAAGCCATCCCTACCAGATAAGGTTCACTTTTCAGTGTCTCACGCAGGTAAACCGCACTCCAGTCTGCAATGGCTCCCTCGTTTAAAAAAATACTAAAAGCAGCTAATGAAATCGCTAAAAGTACCATATTAGGCATTTGGAATCCTTTCTTTTGCTCAGGGCTAGGCAATGTGTCAAACATCTGAATTATCTTAGGGCTCAATAATAGAGGGGTCAGTACCGTCAGAGAAATCATTAATAAATGGGGTCGCAGAGCAATATTCAACCCTGCGATGACACTTCCCGTTGCAGCTCCCATCATCGCACCTAAACTCCACATCCCATGACAAGTAGACATTATAGGCCTTTCTAATTTTCTTTCAACTCCATTAGCAGCAGCATTGATAACTACCCCCATCAAGCCCTCAGTAATCCCTAAATATATCAAGCAAGCCAAGAGCCTATTAAATGAGGTTATGTTGGCCAACATAACTGGAGAAAGAAGCAAAAGAGCAGAAAAAAGATACAAGGAACGCCCAAGACCCATCAAAGAAACAAGCCAACCGGTAAAAGGCATAGCCAAGATAGATCCCAAAGGAGCTCCTAGGAGTCCCATGCCCAAAGCCGCATCTGTCAGCCCTAGACTTTCTTTTATATCCGGTATTCTGGCCACCCAATTTCCAAACACAAAACTGCTGGCAACAAAAAGCAATCCCAGAACGCAACTATAGGTATTATAAAAGTAAAATTTAAGATGAGCGCAGAGTGAGGTCATATAGATAAAATAAGACCCGAACAACGAACTGGCGGATCATCGTTATTCATTATCCTGATCATTATCGAAGAATCGCTCATATTCATCAACAGATTCCTCTTCTTCTTCAATCTCCCGAAGATCATATTTCAAAACTTTAAATTCGGTACGCCGATTAATCTGATGATCTGCTTCTGTTTGCGCATTTTCAATGATTAATTTTGACTCCCCGTAACCTTTAGCAAAAACTCTTTTCGACTGAATACCGCGACCAATCAAGTAGTCAACTGCTGATTTGGCTCGCCGCTGCGATAAATCTAAATTATAAATATCCGTATTCCTATCATCGGTATGAGAGCCTAATTCAATATAAATCTCAGGATTATCCTCCAAAATAATCACCAAGCTGTCGAGCATAAAAGCTGCATCTGTACGTATTTCGGCTTTATCTAAATCATAATAAATATTATTGAGCACAATACTTTTCTCAATCACGATTTGATCTAATTCAATATTCAACTCAAAGGTGATATCGGTCTGAAATTGGGTAAGCGTATCTCTTCTAATACTTCTACCAACAGTAGAAAATGCTTTTCTAGCAGTAAAATAAGTCGGCTTTTCAACCCTAATATTGTAATTTTCATTTGCATAAACTCGGAACTTATACGCACCATCTTCTCTAGTAAAAAATTCATCCAATATTTGACCCTCTTCTGAAATTAAAGAAACCTTCGTATTTGATACTTTTATAGCCGCTCCACCATCATCCTTGGTCAGGGTATTCCCCGTTAAAAAATAATTGATGATCTTCAAATCAGGATCATCGTTAACAAAAGTATAAATGTCATCATCCCCTTTCCCTCCCGGTCTATTTGAAGAAAAGAAGCCCCGGGTAAGATTGTATTCATAAAATCCAAAATCATCAGCAGAAGAATTCATTGGGGCCCCTAAGTTTTCTATGATCATAGAGCCTCCCATCCTCGTCGCCTTGAAGACATCAAGGTTACCAAAGCCAGGTTGACCATCCGAAGAAAAATACAAGATCCCTGATTCGGAAATAAAGGGAAACATCTCATTGCCTGGCGTATTGATTTCAGGTCCTAAGTTTCGCACATCTACCCATCTTCCTCTTCGATCTAATTGTGCAGAGTAAAGATCTGCCCCTCCAAAACCCCCTGTTCTGTTAGAGGCAAAATACAACGTATTCCCTTCCTTGTTTAGTGCCGGAGTACCATCATAGGCATTGGGATCATTAAGGTTAAGAGCCTTTGGAGTTCCCCAGTTACCATTGCGGTATCGGGTTGCAAAAATATTGACCTCAAGTGTTCCACTCGCCTTTCCGGAATTGCCTTTTGCGAATAATAGGTACTTCCCATTGGCAGCTAAAGCGAGCGAGCCCTCGTTGACCAAGGAATTATTGATGATAGGATCTAGTGGAGTCAAGGTTCTTACAGCTACTTTAGCACCCTTCGTCTCCACACTATAGATATCTGTAAAGGGGGTTCCTGTACTTTTATATATTTTACCCCCATCGCGATTAGAAGTAAAATAAAGCCTCCCCTTTTGAAAAACAGGTCCATATTCTGCTCCTGAGCTATTAATTTCCTCCAAATTCTTGATTCTAAAAAAAGTTTCGGCTCCATGCATGTCATCTAAAGAGGCCAACCCATCTATTTCGTAGGTGATTAATTGATAAATCAACTCGTCCTTAACTTTGGGCAAAGCATCACTTAAAACTTCTCGAGCCTCATCATACTTTTGATTGGCTTTCAAGGAACGAGCATAGTAATAATAAGCATCATCTTGATCAATCCCTGACTTCAGGGCTGAAGCGTAGAAGGGTTCGGCATTTTTGATTCTATTGGAAAGTCGATAAGCTTCAGCAATCTGATAGTTAGTTACACCATCATTAGTTTTCATATACTTCCCGTATTTGGCAATCATACCGTCATAATCTCCTTTAATTAATTGCGTAGCAGGGGAAGTACAACCACTGATTAAAAACAAAATTAAAAACTTATAAAAAAATCTCATTATCAAAATACCTTGATAAAATCAAAACGAAAAAAAATAAAAAATGATGCCTTTTTTCGATAATTTATTTGTTAAAATTTACGCGAAATATTTTTTGCACCAAGATTGATCAACACTTTGATGCCATGATTTTTTAAACTCCGCTACACTAGAAACAGCATTGTTTAAGATGATATCTTTTGCCTTGATTTTATCAGAAGTTACCGCTTCTTTTATCGTACTTAAATTGAGCAACGTTATCTCTTGATCAATCATAAATCCGATCTGGGTCCGATCCAACAAGGAAACGCCATAAGTTTGTTCTAATGATTTCATAAACGCAACCGACATATCGATACTACAACCACTTGCTCCATGAGATGATTCGTCCACGGCAAGGACAATAATCTGATCATAATATAGCGCATAAGCAGGTTTTAATGCCCTTCCATGCGCCGCCCAAGACGCTAAAAATTCTTGTAACGAGGAATTGATGGCTTTTAATTCTGACGGTAAAAATTTTCGATTGCACTGATATACCCACAATCGGGCATCATCAGGCATTTGATCAAAGGAATTGTTCATAAGGCTATACTAAAACACAAAGTTAGGCCTTAAGTTTGAATAAATTATAGCCCCTCAGATTCGGCAATAAGTTCTACCAAATCTCGCACCTGTACAGACTCTTCTTTTTCTTTATTTTTTACCCCGTCACTCATCATGGTCATACAAAACGGGCAGGCCACAGCTATGGTGTCTGCCTCGGTCTCTAATGCTTCTTCGGTACGTTCAATATTGACTTCTTTATTCCCTTTTTCTGCATCTTTAAACATCTGTCCACCTCCCGCTCCACAGCAAAGCCCTTTGGTTTTACATCTTTTCATTTCAACCAATTCCGCATCGAGGGCTTCCAATACCTTTCGCGGCGCCTCATAAATATTATTGGCTCTCCCCAAATAACAAGAATCATGAAAAGTTATTTTTCTCCCTTTGAAAGCGGTTTGCGCTACCTTTTGAATAACTTTCCCTTCATCTATAAGTTGTTGCAAATAGATAGAATGATGGACTACTTGGTAATTTCCCCCCAGTTCAGGGTACTCATTCTTTAAGGTATTGAAACAATGCGGACAAGCGGTTACTATCGTTTTGATACCATAACCATTCAAAACTTGAATATTGGCCATCGCCTGCATCTGAAAGAGAAAGTCATTTCCCGCCCTTCGGGCTGGGTCTCCTGTACAAGTCTCCTCGGGACCTAAAACGGCAAAGTCAACCCCTACCTTATTTAATATTTTGACAAATGCCTTAGTGACATTTTTATAACGCTCATCAAATGATCCCGCACAACCCACCCAAAATAAAATTTCAGGAACCTTTCCCTCGGCGGCCAATGCTGCAACTGTTGGTATCTTTATATCCATCTTGAACTTTAATTATCTCTCATTTTTTAACTCTTCTGACCAATTAAACCGATCTTGCGGAGAAAATTTCCATGGGGCAGCATTCGTTTCCATGTTCTGAAACATGGCATTCCACGAAGTCGGTGACCCAGAGGCTTCCATTGCCTCATACCTCCTGAGCTGGAGAATGATGTCTAGAGGATTAATCAAGACTGGACAAGCCTCTACGCACGCATTGCAGCTGGTACAAGCATTGATCTCCTCTTTACTTATAAAGCCTCCCAATAAGAACTTTTCATCATGAATCTTCGCATCCGACCTGCTCTTTCCAATTTCTTCCATACGATCCCTAGTATCCATCATTATTTTTCTGGGACTCAACTTTTTCCCCGTAAGATTCGCTGGACATTCAGCAGTACAACGCCCACATTCAGTACAAGCATACGCATCCATTAAATTTTTTCGACTAAGATCACTGACATCACGTGCCCCAAATTTGAGGCCTTCCGGCGGCGGCGTCTCTCCTTCAACAGGTATGCCCAACATCATTTTAACCTCAGAGGTGATTTCAGGCATCGGTTCCATGGACCCTTTGGGTGTCAACTTAGAAAAGTATGTGTTGGGGAAGGCCATGAAGATGTGCAAATGCTTTGAATAGGTTACATACAAGGTAAAACTAAAAATGCCAACAATATGAAACCACCAGGCCATTCTTTCAATGATAAGCAGCGTACTAGGAGCGTATCCATCAAAGATTGGGATAAGCCACGAACTCACTAAAAATGATCCCGTCAGAGGATACGCAGCATTGCCCATCTCTTGCAGAAGCTGATCTGTCGCATTCATGGAAAGTATGGCGCCCATAAGGATAATTTCAATTACTAGGATAAGATTCCCATCTAAGGAAGCCCATCCTTTCATTTCAGACTTTTGAAAGCGCATTACCTGGGTTACATTTCTACGGAGCAAGAATAAGACGCAAGAAAAGATTACTCCTAAAGCCAGAATTTCAAAAAATGAAATCAAGGGGGCATAAAAATCTGACAATAACGACGCAAAGATTCTATGACTCCCTAAAACCCCATCTAAAATAATCTCTAATACTTCAATATTAATCAATACAAACCCAACATATATTAATAAATGCAATAGCGCTGGGACAGGTTTTTTAAACATCTTCTTTTGTCCTAAGGCAATCAATAATACATTTTTCCATCGTTCCCTGTTGTTCCCAACTACTTTTTGTGGCCGGCCCAAAGCGATGTTTAATCTGATAAAATTGACCCTCTTTGCAATAAAAAAGACGAATATTCCTAAGATCACCGTGAAAATAACTTGTGAAATTATGCTCATAATATTTTTTTGATAAGATTAATCATTCAAATTACTTGCAACCTTCATATATTTTTCTACTTTTGCAACCACTTTTTGAGGTGCTATAGCTCAGTTGGTAGAGCATCGGACTGAAAATCCGTGAGTCGGTGGTTCGAATCCACCTAGCACCACTCAAACCCAATCAAATGATTGGGTTTTTTTGTTACTAAGTTACGTATAATTGATTAATTTGTTATGCATGCATACATAAATTTTATTTCACGACATTCAAACAAATACTTTTTTCAATAAGAAAGGCCCCATAGCACTAGTTTTCAGTGGAAATAGAATGAAAAGTACGACATATGAGCACCCCCTAATGAAGGGTTAATCCGTTCGCATGGAGAACTTACCCTTTAAATTTCCTATCTCTTTGGGATGTAGGTGCCGCCATTTACCTCTAGATAAATTTTGCTTGGTCAGGTTTCCAAACATTACTCGATCTAATTTCAGCACTTCATATCCATATTTTTCAAAAATTCTTCTGACAATTCTATTTTTCCCAATATGAATTTCAATGCCTAACCTTTTACGATCATCCGTCAAAATAGCCAAATGGTCTACGGATACCAAACCATCTTCTAGATGAATACCCGCCGTAATTTCATTGTAATGCGCCTCAATAATGGGCTTATCTAACTCGAGTTGATAGATTTTTTTTATTTTATATTTGGGGTGGGTCAGTCTCTTGGCTAAATCACCATCATTGGTAAACAACAACAATCCTGTAGTGTGCCGGTCTAAACGGCCTACTGGATATATTCTTTCCACACAAGCCTTTTCTATGAGGATCATGACCGTTCTTCGATTTTGTGGATCTTGAGTGGTTGTAATGAAATCTTTGGGCTTGTTCAACAACACATATTGAAGCTTTTCTGATTGAATGATTTTTTTTAGATAGGTAATCTTATCGGTCGGCATTATCTTGGTGCCTAAGACCTGAACTACCTGGTCATTGACCGTTATTTTACCACTTAAAATCAATTGATCAGCATCACGCCTCGAACAAATCCCCGCATTTGCAATGAACTTATTAAGTCTAATTTCTACTGGTTCAGTAGCCTGAATTATTTTTTTTTTCATCCTTGTTGATTTTCACCTATAGTGTTCTCATCCATAGAGAAATCCTTTGGGGTAGGTAATTCTTTCAAATCATTAATACCAAAATAATCCATGAATTTTGGACTGGTTACATACAAAAGGGGACGACCGACCGTTTCCGCCTTTCCTTTGACCAAAATCAATTCTTTTTCTAACAATCTGGTCACACTGTAATCACAATTGACTCCCCTAATATTTTCCATTTCGGAACGTGTCACTGGTTGTTTGTATGCAATAATTGCCAGCGTTTCTAGCGCTGAATTAGACAATCTTTTTTTATACTGTCTTTTGAGCAAAATACCAATACTCGATTCGTAAGCCGGCTTGGTTAAAAATTGATAACCACCCCCACTTTCAACTAATTCAAATGAATGCTGATCGCTTTTGTACCTTTGATCTATATTATTAATCCCCTGATGTACCTCTTCCATGGGAACTTGGGCCTCAAACATCTCTTTGAGGCAATCCTGTATATCGAACTCCGTAATTGGTTTTGGTGCACAAAAAATAAGCGCTTCGATGTGCTGCGCCAAAAAATCCATTAGCTCTTCTTGAGCTTGGCGGCTATTGAATGCATCGTATGAGGTACCGACATCAACCTTTCTTTTTGAATCAAATTTCCCGTATCTACACAAATACCATAAGTCCCATTTTTAATCCTGATCAGGGCATTATCTAAATTGTTAATGAACTTTTGCTGGCGAGCGGCCAATTGATTCATCTGCTCTTTTTCAGCTGTTTCGGCACCATCTTCGAGAGTCTTAACTCCTCCATAAGAACCATCTGTCGTCTCATCGGTACTATGATTGATCGATCCCATTAAGGTGTTTAGCTCTTCTTTAGCTAACTGCAATTTTTGAAGTATCAAGTCCTCAAACTCCTTAAGTTCCTGCTGGGAATATTTACTTTTATCTGACATATGATTCAATTTAAACTGAAAAATAAAACAAATTTAAACTAAATCAAGAATAATTAAAAACATTATTTTCAGGCCTAAAAAAGTCCTTTTCAACTAAATTAAAAGAACCTTCTACTACTTCGAGCGATCAATCTTTAATGTAATCTACTCTATTGAGCAGAGAATCTGGGAAATAGTGATTAGACAAAGTGACCATTTCATCGCCTTTAACGAACATATCAATACTGATCTCCTCAGTGTGCTTGAGCCCACAGGTACCCAATAACTCCAAAACAGCCACGACGGTATTGTGATGGAATCGATAGACCCGCTCTGACTTATCCGCCACAGCCAATCCTTTGGCCAACTCTACGTCTTGAGTCGCAACGCCCGTAGGACAATCATTGCTGTTACACTTTAACGCTTGAATACAACCCAAGCTAAACATGAAAGCTCGTGCAGAATTACAAATGTCTGCCCCAAGTGCCTTCATTCTCAATATAGAAAAAGCAGTAAGTACTTTTCCACTGGCAATCACTTTAATCTCATCTCTTAATCCATATTTTTTTTTCAAAGCTTGAAATTTTGCCCATAAATCTCCTTCACCTTCTAAAGAAATTTTGTCTGCATGAAATTTAAAAGAACCTCCTTTAACCCAAAAAGAAGGAGAGCCTTCAATCAAAACTTTATCGCCAACTTTTGGAATAAAATCAACTATTTTTGATTTATAAGACCACATAGCACAAGGCAAAGAAGCTGAAAGATCCTTAATGCTAAAATACATATTATGACGAACAGTATTTAACTCAGATATTTCACCTTTAACAATAATGCGTGAAAATCTTGATTCAACTAAATTATTTATTTGATTATTAAGCTCTGATACAGTT
>CAJXAT010000082.1 GCA_913050055.1 uncultured Flammeovirgaceae bacterium
CGAATGGACTCAAACCATCCCAAGTATCTTCACTGGTATCATACGAAGAATCACAAATTTCATTATCCAAAGAGTGAGTCAAAGTAATATACCTGATACCTCGATCAAAGAAATATTTCACATTGGCTAAATCCGATTCAATAGGCGCACCATTTTCCATATCTAATGGGAGTAAAATAAGTGCCTTTTCAAAATTTTCCTTTACTTCACTTGGTGTTCCAGCCGAGGCGAATAAATTTGGGAAGGCTTCCGGTAATCTACCGACCATGTCTATTAGAGAGTCTGAAAAAGCTTTAGCCCCTCCTGATTTTTGAAGTGCTTCCGGGACGGATATCGACATAAATTGACATAAAAGGATCGTCTAGTCCTCCCAGCTTGGCTTTGGGATAATCAAAATCTCCCATAGTATTAATAGATACATCTTCAACCGAATTACGCGACATGAATCCTTTATTAGCCATGCGATAGGGCAAATCAATATGTCCATGGGTAATGATGAGTTTTTGACTTAATCGATGTGCCCACTCTCGGAGTTCTAGGACTTCATTATCTTGACTTTTTTTTGACCGCTCTCCAGAGCACGCAAATGAAAGGGCCATAAAAATGATCCCAATTTTAAAAAATATTTTCATGAGGAAAAGTAATCTTTTTTTAAAGTAATTCATACCAAAATAGGTTTTTAAATAGCTTTAAGCAGACCTTTCTGATAATTCGCAAAATTTTTATTTCAAAAAATACCTGCCTAAGCAACTATTTCTTGAATACTAGAATGTTTTCTTTGAAATAAGTTGATAAATTTAGGCTTGTTAAGAATATGAGTCCTTTAACTGATTGTTTGCCATGATGCCTTTAATGCCTGACCACGTCCTCTCTGTCTGGAACATGTATGGTAATTATACCGCCATCTTATTGATTGCAGCTGGACTTTCACTCGTTTTGACTCACTACTTAAAACTTTTATTCACGAGTGATAAAAAATCTCGATACGATTACATTAATAAGAGTGAAATCAAACGTTTGTGGTTTTCCTTTTTGCTTTTTGCCATCGGAGCAACCCTACTACTTAATACCTTATTCTATCCTACTACGTGGCTTTGGTTTTTTGTACGACTTTTCTTAAGCTTCATGATGAGCATCATCATAGGAGTAATTGTTCAAAATATGCTTAAGTTTTATTTCCCTTTCTACATTGAAAAGAGACTGAAAAAATTAAGATATTCACCAAGAATTTCCCCTGAGGGTAATGTCATGAAGTTATTAAGTGAAGAAGAAGAAGATGTTTATTTAGATGAGGGCATGCAGGCGGAAGAAAATGCCTATTCAGTAGATTATGATGTTTGGATTGATGAAAAAACTAAATTTACAAAAATTGAAAAATACAATGGTAGGCTTCGTGCGTTAAAATGTGATAAATGTAATTATCAAACCCTGAAGGTCTCAAAAGAAGAGATTACACAGCCCGCAACCCTGAATGAAGAAGGTGAATTGATCAAATTTCTAAGTTGTGGATACTGCGGTCAAAAATCACGCAAATCTCACAGAATCGCAAAGCTTAATCTAAAAGCATCCGCCACAGATTAATTAAATCAGACACTTGAGCGCGATAAGGCATTTTGAAAAGAACCCGGTAAACGCAATAATTCTTGATCAACAAGACCCTTTAAGGGAATTTCGAAAGGAATTTTACATCCCCAGAAGAAATAACACTGAGGTCATTTATTTCTGTAGTAATTCTTTGGGATTACAGCCTAAAATTACTTCCTCCAAAATTGACCATGAACTAAAAAAATGGGCACAAAAAGGTGTCGAAGCCCATTTTAATGAAGATCCGTGGGTTTCACACCATCATAAGGGTAAAACAGCTATGGCCCATCTAGTGGGAGCCAAAACTCATGAAGTGGTCGCTATGAATAACTTGACCACAAATTTGCATCTTCTGCTGGCTTCTTTTTATCAACCCAAAGGGACAAGGAAAAAGATGATCATCGAAAAAGGAGCCTTTCCTTCAGATTATTTCGCAGTTACCTCTCATATGAAGCAAAAAGGTATCTCGCCAGAGGACCACCTTATCGAGATTAGCCCTGATGAAAATGGTTATCTCTCTACTAAAAAAATTTGCCATTCCATTTTAACTACTGGAGACGCACTGGCGTTAGTGATGCTACCGGGTATTCAGTATTATAGTGGTCAATTTTTGGATCTAAAATCTATTACACATGCCGCCCATAAAGTCGGCGCCTATGCCGGATTCGATCTTGCACATGCCGCAGGGAATATTCCTATGACCCTCCATGAGGATCAAATTGATTTTGCGGCTTGGTGCAGCTACAAATATTTGAACTCTGGACCAGGAAATGTTTCAGGAGTGTTTATACATGAAAAATATGGGAAAAATCCTAACTTCCCCAGATTATCAGGTTGGTGGGGACAAAATGAAACCATCCGTTTCAAAATGGAAAATAATTTTGATCCTATACCTGGGATCGACGGCTGGATGCTCAGCAATGCCAATATTATTTCATCTGTAGCTCATTTGGCTTCTCTGGATATTTTTGAAAAAGCCAATATTCTCAAACTTCGCAAGAAAAGTATTTTGTTGACAGGGTATTTGGAATATTTACTAGTAAATAATGCTGCGATCAAGCCGCATATCAATATTTTGACTCCAAAAAACGAATCAGAACGAGGTTGTCAATTATCGCTCTATTTTTACGATCAAGGAAGATTGGCCTTCGACCACCTTACAAAAAATGGGGTGGTCCTTGACTGGCGTGAACCCAATGTCATTAGAGTGGCTCCAGTGCCTTTGTACAACACCTTTGAAGAAGTTGAAAAGTTTGTAACCCTTTTAGGGCAAGTTTTTGATTGAACGGATCCGTCCAAAGCTTTTTAGGCAATTTCGATCTCCAATATTTTTACCGCTGCTTGATAAATGCCTTGAGGGTCAAATCCACATTCTTTATGCAATTCTAGCTGTGTTCCATGCTCTACCATTCGATCGGGAATTCCCAATCTCTCTAGTTTTGCTTGATAACCATGGTCCACCATAAACTCAGCTACGGCACTCCCAAACCCACCCATAAGACAACCATCTTCAATGGTGATCACATGCTCGTATGATTTGAATACCTCATCCAATAAAGCTGTATCTAAGGGTTTGACGAAACGCATATCGTACAAAGCGGCAGTCACGCCTATTTTCTCCAATTCTTTATGAGCCGTCAGTGCATAATTTCCTACCGTACCAAAAGTGAGTAGAGCGATATCTCCTCCCTCTTTTATCCTACGACCCTTTCCCACTTCAATTTTAGCAAAAGGGGTTTTCCAATCAACTAAAACTCCTTTACCCCTTGGGTATCGGATACAGAAAGGATGCCCTTCCTGCATGGCAGTGTACATCAAATTTCTAAGCTCAGATTCATCCATAGGTGCAGAAACTATGAGGTTAGGTATGCACCTCATGAAGGCGATATCATAGGCGCCGTGATGCGTAGGACCATCTGCTCCAGCGAAACCTGCTCGATCAAGACAAAATACCACATGTAAATTTTGAACACATACATCGTGAATCACCTGATCATATGCCCGCTGCATGAATGTTGAATAAATGTTACAAAAAGGTATCGAACCTTGTGTGGCTAAACCCGCAGAAAAGGTAACGGCGTGCTGCTCGGCAATACCCACGTCAAATGACCGCTCAGGATATGCCTCCATCATAATATTCATAGAGGATCCTGAAGGCATGGCAGGGGTAATTCCCAGGATTTTTGGATTCTCATCTGCCAATTCAACTAGAGTATGGCCAAATACATCTTGATATTTGGGGGGTTGTGGGGTCAAGGGAGAAGTTTTATGAATCTCTCCCGAAATTTTATCAAAAGTACCCGGAGCGTGCCATTTAGTTTGATCCTTTTCTGCTGCGTCGTACCCTTTACCTTTCTTCGTGATACAATGTAAAATTTTTGGGCCTGGGATCTGTTTGAGATCATTGAATACATGCACCAAATGGCTCACATCATGCCCATCTACCGGTCCAAAATATCTGAGATTGAAAGACTCAAATAGATTACTATGTTTGAGTAGAAAAGTCTTTATGCTGTTTTCTACTCCGGATACGAGCTCCTGCGCATTGGGACCAAACTTGCTGACTTTCCCTAAAATTTTCCAAGCCTCATTACGAAATTTATTGTAAATCTGAGAAGTACTAATGTCCATAAGATACTCCTTCAAAGCCCCCACATTGGGATCGATGGACATGCAATTATCATTCAATACAATAATTAGGTTGGATTTAGAGACACCTGCATGGTTCATGGCCTCAAAAGCCATCCCTCCGGTCATGGCTCCATCCCCGATGACTGCAATATGCTGTCGATCCTTTCCTTCTGCCTGATTGGCTATGGACATCCCTAACGCTGCAGATATACTTGTAGAAGAATGTCCTACTCCGAAAGCATCAAATTCACTCTCATCACGCTTTGGGAATCCAGACAATCCACCATAGACGCGATTGGAATGAAAATCAGCTTTTCTTCCTGTTAATATTTTGTGCCCATAGGCCTGATGTCCCACATCCCATACCAGTTGATCGATTGGAGTATTAAAGGCGTAATGTAGGGCTACGGTCAGTTCAACCACACCCAAACTGGCTCCAAAATGTCCTCCATAGGTAGCGACATGATCAACAATGTAATTCCTCAATTCCTGACTAAATTGAGGCAACTGTTTTGTCTCTAATTTCCGTAAATCTGTAGGATGATCTACGTTTGATAAAAGGGGACCCTGTTTAATTTGCATGGTTAATTATCTTATGGCAAGAAGCCTTACTGTCAATCCAACGAACTTCTCGTTTATTTACAAAAATAACCTTTTTTTGGTTCTCCAAATCATGCATCTTTGCTTATACTCATGACTGATTCCATAATTAACGATCCACGCACAAAATTTGAAATTAAACTCCCTCTTTTCGAAGGACCTTTTGATCTTCTGCTTTTTTTTATTGAACGTGATGAATTAGATATTTACGATATTCCAATTGCAACCATTACCCGTGATTTTCTTGACTATCTGCATCAAATGAAAAACATGAATATTGAAGTGGCCAGTGAGTTTATTTTGGTAGCCGCTACCCTAATGCGCATAAAAGCAAAAATGTTAATTCCCAGACCTTTATTAGATGAATCAGGCAATGAAATTGATCCTCGAGAGGAATTGGTCAAACACCTTTTGGAATATAAAAAATATAAATCTGTTATTGAGCAACTCTCCAACTTAGAAGCCACACGAATCCAAAGAGAAAACCGTGGCAATCTGGCGATAGAGATTAAAAAAATTGCCGCTTTAGTAAATGTTGATGCCGAGGTTCAAGATTTAGATCTTTACAAGCTGATGATAGTATTTCACAAAGTTGTATATCGCTATGAACTACAAATAAATAAACCTGTCCATCAGGTTGTTCCTTATCCCTACACCATTGAAAGGCAAAAAGAAGTCTTAATTCAAAAGCTTTATGTGAGTAAAAATCAGCGGATCTCTTTTGAAGAATTGTTGGCTGAAAAACCGGAAAAAATACTGGCAATTTTTAACTTTTTGGCCGTCTTAGAATTACTTCAACTCAAAAAAATAATACTGCACCTCGGTGAAGGTTTTAATAACTTTTGGATGGAGCCCAGGATCAGTAGCCTTTAAAAGCCACAGCCCTTCGTCGCTCAAGGCTGCTTCTTTTTGATTTATTTCATTTTTTCTAAATTTGAAAAGAAGAAATCTCCCTCAATCAACGCATTCTCATGTGAATCAGATCCGTGAATGGCATTTGCCGAGATAGAAGTAGCAAATAATTTACGTATGGTTCCTTCAGCTGCTTCGACTGGATTGGTCGCCCCTATGAGTGCTCGAAAATCTTCTACAGCATTTTCTTTCTCCAATATCATGGGAATAATGGGCCCTCCAGACATGTAATCTACCAAGTCATTATAGAAAGGTCGCTCTTTATGGATCCCGTAAAACTGCCCCGCTTGAGCGGCTGTGAGCTGCGTCAATTTCATAGCGCTAACTACGAATCCGTGCGCTTCAATTATCTTTATAATTGCCCCAGAGTTACCGGCGGTTACCGCGTCTGGTTTGATCATTGTAAAGGTCTTTGTCATTCCCATTTTTGCTTAATAAAAGGTATAAATTTTGAGAATCACAAAAGTAAGTATTTTAAATAATTAGTCCACTCAAATTAAAAGTTTTGTGTTTAACCATAATTCTTATGATTTTTGCTTCTTTGACTATTGCTAGAAAAATAATTGATGAAGCCCATTACTGATTTAATTCCCATTTTAGAAAATTTCCATAAAATCATCATCACCACGCACGCAAGTCCTGATGCTGATGCCCTGGGGTCTTGTCTTGGGCTTTTTCATTTTCTAAAGGCAAGGGGTCATCAGGTTCAGGTAATCACACCCACAGATTATCCTAATTTTATTTCTTGGCTCCCGGGCAACGATCAGGTTCTTGAGTTCAACTCAGCAGATGATGATTTAATACTTGAAATGATTCAAACCTGTGCCTTGATATTTTGTTTGGACTTTTCAGGTCTCAAAAGAATCAAAGGGCTCGCAAATGCGGTAGCCTCGTCGCCCGCGTTAAAAGTTATGATCGATCATCATCTAGATCCTGAGGATTTTGATGACTACCGAATTTGGGATACTTCTGCAGCAGCAACTGCCGAATTAATTTATGATTTTATCTTATCAGTTGACGGGAAAAAAGCCATCACTGCCGATATAGCAAACTGTCTCTATGCGGGTATTATGACTGATACTGGCTCATTTAGGCATGCCAATACTACCTCTAAAGTACATCGAACGGTAGCAGAATTAATTGATTTGGGGGCCAATATTAATCAAGTAAGTCGTTCAATTTATGACACCAATACAATCAACCGATTGAAATTTATTGGTTTTTCACTGCTTAAAAAGCTCATCGTTGATCAGAAAAAAAACGTTGCGTATTTCTCAATTTCCGAAAAAGATATTCAGCAGTTCGATTTAGAAAAAGGAGATACTGAGGGTTTGGTAAACTATGCCCTATCCATCAAGGGAATTGTCATGGCTACCATTATCAAAGAAGGTCCTGGAGAAGTTAAATTATCTTTTCGATCCGCCGGGAATTTTGCGGTAAATAAATTTGCAAGCGATCACTTCGAAGGAGGAGGTCATAAAAATGCTTCAGGAGGTATTTCATATCTATCTCTAGAAGAGACCGTTGAAAAATTTGAATTGTTGACCCTTGATTTTAAAGAAAAATATGGATCAACTCAAATTTCATAAATGTGCTTTTTAATTAAATAAAAACGAAACAATTGATCGTCTAATCCGAGACGTTGCGTTAATTTGCCAACCGAAGATGAAAAATATTCATCTCAAAAAATTACGTGTCGCTAACATAAAAGTCAATAATTTTTAACTCATTCATGTCTGAATCTAACAATATGAACGCTGCCAAATCTTATCGATGGGTTGAATCTCTACTGACACTATCCATCATCTCTTTAATCTCAGTCTTCATTTCTTGTGAGGAAAATGAAGCTATTGAAACCATTGATTATCAAGAAATATGGGAATCCGATAGCCTCACTATAAATAACTACATAAAGGAAAATGGTCTTGATCCAGTTTTTACAACGGTTTCAGGAGCGAGGTATGTGATCCAAAGTATTGGAGAAGGCGATAGTATAAATTATAATGATCTCATTACCATAAATTACACCGCATTCGACGCAGATGGAGTAGTTTTTAAATCAACCATTATTCCGGATTCTTCTGAATATTACATTTATCCGGTTTTTAATCCTTTAACTTTTACTTATACCTCTTCAGGTTGGACACTAAATTATACCTCCTTATTTGCCACTCTTCAAGGCAATGGTTTGTCTGAAGCCATATCGGCAGCACTCGTCAACATGAAAACTGGAGGTCAAGTTGTGGTATTGTTGCCGTCTGCCTTAGGCTTTGGCGCTTCAAGTGATCCGTCTAATATCATCTCTCCCTATTCTGTGCTCAGGTATGAAATTTCCCCTCTTTATGTCCGTTGATGGAACTTATTTTTGCCACATACAATCCGCATAAATTAAGTGAAATACGTGATGCATTGGGACCTAGATATACGCTCCAGGGCTTAGGTGATCTCAATGAAAAGGAAATCCCCGAAACAGGTAGTACTATAGAGGAAAACTCGCTCATAAAGGCTGAATATATTTTTAAAAAATATCAAAAAGCTTGTTTTTCGGATGATACAGGTTTGGAAGTATCTGCCCTCAACAACGAACCTGGCGTATTTTCTGCGCGGTATGCTGGAACCGGACATAGTGTAGATAATATCGATTTATTATTGTCCAATCTCATCGATCAAAAAGACAGAAAAGCTCAATTTAAAACCATTATAACTTATTTTGATGAAAACGGGAGGAAATTTGTTTTTGAAGGGCTCGTTCATGGAAAAATAGTCTTGGAAAAAGAGGGTTTTGAAGGATTTGGCTATGACCCCATCTTTCAACCCAATGGCTTTAAGGAAACTTTTGCTGAAATGTCCCTATCACAAAAAAACAAAATCTCTCATAGAGGTATCGCTCTTAAAAAATTACTTGCACATTTGACATCAAGATGAAGCCTCAACTGATCATAGGTATTTCTGGTGGGAGTGGTTCAGGGAAAACCTTCTTTGCCAATCAATTAACTCAGCATTTTTCGAAACATCAAATAGGTCTGGTTTCTACAGATAATTATTATTTGCCTTTGGACGCTCAAGTCAAAGATGAACAAGGTGTTGAAAACTTTGATCTCCCTGAGGCTATTGATCATCAGCGGCTCTGTTCTGACCTCATAAAACTAACATCAGGGAAATCCATTGAAATGAAAGAATATCAATTCAATCAAAAAGAAGTTGTAGCCAAAACACTGACTACTGAACCCTGTCCTGTGATTCTAATTGAAGGTTTATTTACCTTTTATTATCCCCAATTATCAAAATTATTAGATCTCAAAATTTTTTTAGAGGCTCCAGAGGATGTGATGCTCAAAAGAAGAATAGCCCGAGATTCACATCATAGAGGTTATTCCTTAAATGAGGTCATGTATCAATTTGAAAAACATGCCCTGCCCACTTATAAAAAATATATTTTACCCTTGAAAAATCAGGCAAACTTGCTCATTTCAAATCAACATGGATTTGATGAATCCCTCCCTTTGATTTGTGATGAGATCGAGCAACATTTAAAAATAGTATCTAGACAATAAATTTCTTACCTTTGTTTGCGATTGTGAAAAAAACATATAACATATGGATCTATAAGTCTGTCATTGTTGCGGTGATGGTGCTGTCATTGACCTCTTCTATGGCTTTTGTCCCGCAGATGGAACAAAGGGTCATGGCCCCTTGTGCTTCTTCAGACAATCAAGACAATGATATAAGTACGCTGGCCATTTCAGTATATACAGCAAATCAATCCCCTACAGCGGCCCTCAATTTTAAATTTTCTAATGAATTTATTCATATTTTTTTAGGCATTGAAGAACGCAAATGTGTAAGTCTATTATTAAATCAATTTGACCTTTTTCTTTCTAAAAATTTTCTGGTCCTGGTCCAGCGTATTATTTCCCCTAATGCCCCTTAGCGTATCCCATAGAACGCTCACCTATTCAAATTTAAATTCTTCAATTACTTTTTTAATACTTAATAATTATGAAAAATAAAGGTTTTATAGTCTTTTTGACAGTTATTATCTCTCTTTTGTGTATTTACTACCTCTCCTTTACGTTCGTAGCGCAAGGCGTCCAACAAGAAGCCACTGACCAAGCTACAGATCCTTCGGGGACTGTGAATTTCACAGAAAAACAACGGTATTTAGATTCGGTTTGGAATAACCCCATTTACTCGCTTTTGGGTCAAGATTATACCTATCAAGACATCAAGGAAACAGAACTAAATCTTGGACTTGATTTGCAAGGGGGTATGCACGTAACACTCGAAGTTTCTCCAGTTGATATCCTCAAGGGATTGAGTGATAACAACCAAGATCCAAATTATTTAGAAGCCATCAATACAGCTGAAAAAAATATTCGAGGTACACAGCTCAATTTTTTAGATGAATTTTATGCCCGCTACAAACAATTAGAATCTGGAAAAACATTGGCTTACATTTTTTCTAATGCCTCCAATAGAGGACGTATCAATTTGAATTCTACAGATGACGAGGTTTTGGAAATCATTGGTACAGAAATCGATGGTGCCATTGATCGGTCATTCAATATACTAAGAACTCGAATCGATAGATTTGGAACTTCTCAACCTAACATTCAAAAATTACAAGGTTCGGGAAGAATCCAAATAGAATTGCCTGGTGTGGATAATCCAGAGCGTGTAAGAAAGCTGCTCCAAGGCGTCGCAAAATTAGAGTTTTGGGAGGTTTATGAAATCAATGAATTAACTCCTATCCTACAAAGCATTAACGATATTGCAGTAAAAGAAATTGGTTTTACTGCAACGCTTGATGACAACGCACAAGCCGTTGATGCTTCCGCTTTAGAGGATCTTTCCACCTTATTGTCGGATAATGATGATACTACGGCAAGTAATACCACTGATCCCACCACCGCTTTAAGTCAAGAGGCTGACACAGCCCTTGCTTCTTTAGATACAATCAAAAATAATGAGGTATCTCCTATCTTCAGCTTACTGCAAGCCCAATATGGTCTAGTTTACAAAATAAAGGATACCTCTAGAATCAATAGAATTCTTCAACATCCCAGTATTCTGGCTGTCATTCCCTCGACAGTTAAATTTCTGTGGCTTGTCAAAAAAATTGATACGCAAAATGCCCTCGATCCCGTTGAACTTCTTGAACTGTATGCCATCAAAAAATCAAGAAACGGTAAAGCTCCACTGACCGGCGAATCTATTATAGATGCCCGTCAAGATCTCGATGAGAGATCAAGGCCTGCTGTTTCCATGCAAATGGATGCTATGGGTGCAAAAGCTTGGAAGCGTCTCACAGGTAATAATATAGGTAAAAGAATTGCCATTGTATTGGATGATTTTGTGTACTCAGCACCTACCGTTCAAGGAGAAATTCCGAATGGAAATTCATCCATCTCAGGTAATTTTACCATTGATGAAGCGCAAGATTTGGCAAATATTCTTAAGGCAGGTGCCCTACCTGCGCCCACTACGATTGTCGAAGATGTGGTCATCGGACCAACGCTTGGTAAATCCGCTCGTAAACAGGGCATCAATTCAATGCTGGCTGGTTTGGCCATTGTAATAGTATTCATGGTTTTTTATTATTCAAAAGGTGGATTAATTGCCAATCTTGCCTTGTTTTTAAATGTCTTTTTCATCCTAGGTATTTTGGCTCAATTAAATGCCTCATTGACCTTGCCTGGTGTTGCAGGAATTGTATTGACCATCGGTATGTCAATCGATGCAAACGTATTAATCTTTGAAAGAATCAAGGAAGAATTACGATTAGGCTCCGGGTTAAAACAGGCCATTAGCTCGGGTTATAAGAAAGCCTATTCTTCCATCATAGATGCGAACGTCACTACCATGATTGTGGGGTTCATTCTTTATACGCTTGGACAAGGACCTGTCAAAGGTTTTGCCATTACGCTGATCATTGGTATTATTTGCTCTTTCTTTTCTGCGGTATTCATTACTCGGGTAGTCATTGAATGGTTTTCTAAAAAAGGAGATCAATCTAACCTCAGCTTTGCAAATAAAATATCCATGAACAGCTTGACTCATTTTCATTTTGATTTTCTAAGCAAAAGAAAAATAGCCTATATTTTCAGTGGTACTTTCATCAGTGTAGGAGTACTTGCTATGATCTTTAATGGTCTTTCTATGGGGGTGGATTTTAAAGGAGGTAGGTCTTATGTTGTCTCCTTTGATCAAGCGATGGAAACGTCCATGCTCAAGACTCAGCTCACGGACAGTTTTGATGGACAAGGAACTGAAGTAAAGACCTTTGGATCAGATAGGATTATAAAAATCACGACCAGCTATTTAACGGATGACGATACAGACCTTGCGGATGAAATTGTTAAAGCAACCTTGATCTCAGGACTAGAAGCTACGACAGGTCAAACCTACATTGCCAATGATGCAGCGGTCGATGCCACCCATTTTTCAATAGGTAGCTCTTCTAAAGTAGGCGCTACTATCGCAGATGATATCAAAAACTCGTCTTATGAATCTGCAGTGATTGCATTGATTTGTATTTTCCTTTACATTTTGGTGAGATTTAGGAAATGGCAGTTTGGTATTGGTGCTATAGTAGCCCTTTTTCATGATGCTTTATTCGTTATCTCATCCTTTGCCATCGCAAATCTCTTGGGTATTTCTTTTGAGGTAGATCAAGTTTTTGTTGCTGCCATACTTACCATTATTGGATATTCAATCAATGATACGGTAGTGGTCTTTGATAGAATTCGTGAAAATTTGGGCATCAAGTCAGGTTCTGAAATCTACCAAGTATTTAATGAATCTTTAAGTAATACCATCAGTAGAACTTTCATCACTTCATTAACTACGTTGATCGTTGTGATCATTCTTTTCCTTTTTGGTGGAGAAGTACTTAAAGGCTTCTCATTTGCACTTTTAGTAGGTATAATTATTGGTACATATTCATCGCTGTTCATTGCTACTCCAGTGGCCTTAGATTTAACTTTAAAGAGTAAACCTCAATAACATAAATTGATTACAGAAAAAAGTCAAGGCACAGGAAACCTTGACTTTTTTCTATTAATTATATAATGCGTAATTTTATCCTGTAGTAAAAAGTTTAATGAATCAAAAATTTCCTGATCGGTCGCTCATTTATTTATTAATAGTCTTTACAGGCTTTGCGATACTATTCGGTATCGATTCCATGGGCGACCCTCAACCTTCCGAGGAAACATTAGTCGCCTACAATGAACCCACTTATTTGCCAACAAATCCCATCCGCTATGACACGCTGGTCATCAAAGAAAAAAAAGAGGATGGAAAGAGGAAAAAAGTAATTGATACACTCAATGTTGCTTTTGAGGAAACTCTCTTACCCATAATTCCTATTGAGGAGAAGAGAACAGAGCAACCCAAACAACAGAAAATATTGATGACTCCTGCTGATTCGATATTTTTTGACTATTTATTTGATAATTATAAAAACACCAAGATTAATAACCTTCGCCCCAATCAATTGCGATCTGATGTTCTTGTTCAATACTACAACCGTAAGGATAGGATTAAACAACCCATGACATTAACTCAGCTGGGCTTTGAAGTACATAATAAATATACTAATAATTCAAAGGAGGTCGCTAATGTTCTTCGATTTGGAGAAGATGTTTCACTAGAAGATATTCAAATAGTCGCTTATGTCTTATTGAGTCAAGGTATCTCATTAAGGCAAATCGTTCCCTCCAGTTATCACAGCGATTGGAAACCCCATGCCATAGAAATTGGAGTGGATGCTTTAATTGAGAAATTTCCTGTTTTAACTTTTAAAAAAATCCGAAATTTTGAACGCCCTGGATCTGCACTCTAAATGATCTATTGTATGAATAATGACAAACTCCCAAAGTTTAATGATTACGATAAATTATATCTCTCATTTTTCTTTTGAATTACCTAATACCTTATTTTATATCAGACCCTAAAATCATGAT
>CAJXAT010000083.1 GCA_913050055.1 uncultured Flammeovirgaceae bacterium
GCGCTTAATTCAAAAACACGAACTCTTTCACGTTCAACAGCGCGTGGCAGAAATCAGCCCAGGCTTTTTCGCCGGGCTGGGCTTCGCCGTGGGCCTTAGCTTGGGCGGTGAGGAAAGCGGAGGCCGTCACCTGTTCCGCATCGCTGGGTTCGCGGCTGAACGCTAGTGCATAGGCGGCGCGCACGCGGGCGGCATCGTCCGGGCCGGGGTCGATCACTGCGACCGAGCCGGTGCCGAGGATATAAGTCCCAGTACCGTGAAAGGTGAAGGGGCTAGGATTGTTCGCGATTACGCGCCGAATACCGGGCCCAATTTGCTCAATTTTTCCATAGTCGAAAGACAATTTGCGGCGACAATGATAATAATGGACTTTGGACTGCAATTGTTGTTGTTTCTGCATATATGAAATATTCAGTTACAAATGATTCAAACGATTTGAAATTTGCATCTACGTTTTTTGACGGGTTGTCACGCCTTCATTATGTGACAAATATAGATGGCCTTATGGCACGTTCTTTGTGTGCACCAGAGGAAGAACCTTTTCAAAAATGCGGAATTGGTGGTAAACCTGGTCAATGGAGTGCTAGGAAAGCCCAATTAGCAGTTCAAGAGTATAAAAAGAAAGGTGGTAAATATGTAGGTAACAATCGTAAAAAAACTGATTTACACAAATGGACTAAAGAAGATTGGGGTACACGTTCAGGAAGACCAAGTATACAAGGTAAAAAAGCATCAGGAGAAAGATATTTACCTAGAAAGGCCCGTGAAGCATTAAGTAAAAAAGAATACAAAAGAACAACTGCTGCTAAGAGAAGAGGTATTAAAAAGGGAAAACAATTTGTACGTCAACCAAAAAAAATAGCAAAGAAAATTACCTGAAGCATCAATCCATTTCCTGACAATGAGGCAAAAATATTGTCAGGTACCATCTCTACAATGAATTTTAAGGGAGAACTTTCCTTTTGAACCGCTACGGTCTTCATTTTCTTTTCCAAATCTAGCTTTGGTGAAGTGACTTGCTCAGCTACTTGCGCCTCTGAAAGATAAGCCGCGTATTTAGGATCAGCTAGAAAATTTAAACCATCCTGAGTAGCACCAATATCATTCTCTTGCAGCCAAACCTCGTAAGAAAGTCTATTCTTGATGCGTTGCTCGTCATCTATTTGTGTACCTGGCTTAACGATATTTACCAAGGTCAATCCAATACCCACCGCCAATAAAGTAGTCGTCATATAGGCCAACAAGGTTTTCCATCCCAAGCGTCCTAATTTAGATACATCTCTCAGTCCGGAGACACCCCCAATGATCGAGAATAATACCAACGGCACCGCAATGAATTTCAAAAGCCGAATAAAGATCATACCAAAAGGATCAATCCAACGAATAGTAAATTCATTCCACCCCATGAAGCTTGATAGAAAGGCCCAAACAATTCCTAGTACTAAACCCATGACTATTTTCACATGAATGGGTAATTTTTTCATAATTAATGGGTTAATTTATTGGTTCTACTGATGAGATAGAAATCTGCTATCACCAGTGCCGACATCGCTTCTACAATGGGTACCGCCCGTGGCACCACACAAGGATCATGCCGTCCTTTACCTGACACTATAGCGGTATTTCCATCCTTGTCTACACTTTCTTGATCCTGCATAATGGTCGCGACCGGCTTAAAGGCCACATTGAAATAAATATCTTCGCCATTGGAAATTCCTCCTTGAATACCCCCAGATTTATTGGTTCGCGTACGCACTAAATCTCCCTCTTTGTAAAACGCATCATTGTGTGCCGATCCTTTCATTTTAATTCCCTCAAATCCACTCCCATACTCGAAACCCTTCACGGCATTGATGCTCAACATGGCCTTACCTAGGGTGGCATGTAACTTATCAAAAACAGGCTCTCCAAGTCCTATGGGAATGTTTTTTATTATCCCAGTGACTATCCCTCCGATAGTATCTTGTTCTTTTCGTACTTGGTCGATGAGATTAAACATCTTATCTGCCATTTCAGGATCAGGGCAACGCACTGCGTGGTCATCAATCCGATCAAGATCTAAGTCTACATATTCTTTTTCTAATTTTAATGATCCCACTTGAGAAACATAAGCATAAAATTCACCGCCAAAGGCTTGTGCTATAAATTGCTTAGCGACCGCACCAGCAGCCACACGAGCCGCCGTTTCACGCGCTGAACTTCTCCCCCCTCCGCGATAATCGCGTATCCCATATTTTTCTTGAAAGGTATAATCTGCATGGCTGGGCCTGAACTGATTAGCGATATGCGTATAATCTTTGCTTTTTTGATCTTTATTCCTAATCACAATAGCCATAGGTGTCCCTGTAGTCACACCTTCAAAAACGCCTGACAAAATCTCAATCTCATCCGCTTCTTTTCTTTGTGTAGTGATCCTAGATTGGCCAGGCTTTCTTCTACTCAATTCAAATTGAATCTGATCCACATCAAGATGGATCCCCGCAGGTAGACCTTCAATATTGACACCAATAGCTGGTCCATGGGATTCGCCAAAAGTGCTGATTTTAAATATTTTTCCGAAAGAACTTCCCATTATTTTTTAAAGAATAAAATGATACCTCCTACCAATATAGCGAATATAAATAGGTTGATAATGATTTTATAGCCCATCCCAGATTTAATTGAAACTAACTGATTGTCTTCGAGTTCGATCCTATCATAAAACGAACCTAAATCATTTGAAGAAATGTATTCGTTCTTTCTACTCTCCCCTTGTACTTCTATTTGAATCTCTGACCTTAGTGTGTCATATTTTTCTTGAACGGGATCAAAAAAAATCCATTGGATAAAATCTCCTAAGTCATAGGCGCCTGGTTCATTGGGAATTCCAAAATAATCAAACTTTTTACTCCCTGTTACACGATTCGAAGATCTTCGAATATTTTGAACAGTATTGGGTTCATAAAACTCAAACCATTCATTTGGGTCTAAACTGGGCATATTTAAGGCGCTAATATTACCAATTCCTCCTATTTCAAAAGAATAGTTAAAACTTTGTCCGGTAGTTAATTTTTCGGTACTGATGAACTCTTTCAATTTGTAGGAGCCAACGTTAACGCGGTCTTTTAGAGGGTGTGGTGGTAACTCTTTTATTTTGACGGTCTTCGATTTACTGTAAAAGGTTTCATAATTTTCTTGGCGATTTCTACCGAAAAAAGAGGGATTTTTTACTTGGTCGTATTTAATTAATTTCAGGCCAACGCTTGGGAACGTAATGGTTTCTAAATTCAATGGAAAATAAGTGGCCTGGTAGATTTTATACTGCGTGTATTGAACGCCTTTAATCTTAATAGGTTCCCCATTGATGTTGTCTATATTGAAATTCTCCTCCCATGAATTTTCAGGTTTTATTTTCTTGATAATGTCTGTTATTTGGGCACCCAAATCATAAAATTTCATGTCTGCACGATTAGAGGCCGCTACGTAAAAAGCCAAGGTAGTGGTAATTCCTTCCCCTAGGTAAATTTCATTTTTGTCCGTAGTTAAGGCTAGAAAAGCATCCGCTTCAACTTCTATAAATTCAGATGGTACTTTTTGTTTAAAAAAATCTTGAAATGGGTCTTGAAAATTGGAACGACGCTGTTGGGCAGGAGTGGTCACTGTTATGCTTTTACCCTTCACTGAAAATGACTGATTGTTAATGGTAATATCAAAATCAGGAACGATCACGCTCCCCTCACTCGTGGCTTGATAATTTTGGATGATACTTTGAGATGAACTCATTTTACCATTGACATAATTGGTTGAAGAGGAAGAAGAAGTCCCCCTTTTCACCAATCCTTGAATTTCTGGGAAGTTGCTATAATTGCGCAAGCGTTCGTTTTGCACCGTAATAGTAATGGTCCAAAGTTGATTGATGGCAAATTGATCAGGACCCAATCTTACGGTCACCTCTTGGCTGTAAGCCGTTGATGAAAGCCCCAACAAGCCCAAAACACTTAACAATGTAACTTTAACCATATTCATACTGACGGCAAATGTAGCGCTAGGAAAATAAAAAGTATCAAATGAATAATTTTACATGTACCCAATGAAATTCAAATTTAAAATATCCAAGGATACTTTAAAAGAAAACAAGGTCGCAGAAGGTCAGGTGGCGAAATTTATTTGTTAAAGAAAGTTAAGATCTGGGGAATCCCTGATAAAAGACCCATTCTACATCCATAAAAGCTTTGGTACTCTTACCATTACCGGTAGCATATAAGCCTAAATAAGCACCAGTATATGAGCCTGTTCGATGGCTTAAAATTAAATCTCCCTTTGAACTCATCAATGTAATGTACTTCCGACCTTGATCAAGAGAATATTGATATTGATATTGATGATCTTTTGAAATCACCCTTAACATAATCTTTCCCTCATAATTGGATAAAATTTCTTGCTTCAAGATTTTGGGTTCCTCTTTAGGATCTTTTAATATTACCTTGAGCACCATCAACCCTTGCTCTTTGGTTAAGGTAAAATTGATATAGTTATTGTCTTTTTGAAAAAGACTCATACCTGCCTCTTCGCCCTCTTTTTTAGGTTGATAGTAGATGCTAGCAGTATATTCAAAATCACTTTCCCGCTGTCTAAAACCCATCAAACTAGCCTGTACCCTATTTTCAATGACCTCTGGCTTGGCATATAACCTTAAATGACCCGATCGAGCAGCCAATGAAAAGGTATTGGCTTGGGGTACCCTTCTAAAATTCCACTCTAAATTTAAGCTAGATTCATCAAAATGGTCATTGAAGGCATCTTTCTGATATTGCCGGGTTTGCATAAAAGGCATGGGATTAATCCGCTCCACCTTACCAGTTTCAGGTGCTCCAATAGGGAAATCATATGTGATGGGCACCCATTCATTGTCACTCACTTGTTGCCATCGGACTGTTGCTTTTTCCCAAGAGATGGGAATTAAATGGGTCTCTCTGCCCATATTAGATTCTCGTTGCTCATCCCCTCGCTTACCCAAAGCGACCATGAACCATCGTCCATCGGAAACATTAACCAAATCGGCATGCCCCGTACTGTGTACCCAATTGTCCTTAGACAAATGTCTCGAGGTAAGAATCGGATTTCTGGGATTAGAATCATAAGGCCCAGTAATTTTATCACTGGCAGCAATCATTACCGCATGATTGTAAGAAGTTCCTCCCTCTGCGGCCATCAGGTAATAAGTCCCCTCTCTTTTATACATATGAGGCCCTTCCAAACAACAACCTCCACATGCCCCTGTCCAAACGGAAGTTCTTTCACCTTTAAGTTGCCATTTGGCAAGATCCAATTCCTGAACCCATAGTTCACCTATGCCATTGGCATTCTTATCCCCCTTATCATGGGTGCCAACAAACCATACCTTCCCATCATCATCAAAAAATAAATCAGGATCTATACCCGGTGCCCCCTCAATGATGTGAGGTTCGGACCATGAACCCGCAGGATCTTCAGCGGTGATGATAAAGTTAATGAACTCCGTAGGCCCCTCAACAGGACTATAAATATTGGTCGTGATGATATAAAAAATGCCTTCATGATAACGCATAGTGGGCGCATGAATGCCTCCGTTGCTTTGAACATCTACCAAATTATTTCTTTCATCACATTGACTCTCTTTGTGCAAACCATACCCTATAAGTTCCCAATTAATGAGATCTTTACTTCTATGGATTGGCAACCCAGGAAAATACTCAAAGGAGGAATTGACTAAATAAAAATTTCCCTCTACCTCACAAATAGAAGGATCGGGGTAAGCCCCAGGTAAAATGGGATTGGTAAAGGTTTGGGCTATTGATGAAAAAGAAATAAATAAAGCGATGTATCGAAAAAAGAATTTCATGAGTAGAATCTAGAACTTTTGTACTTTTATTGACAAGATGCAAACATTGTAAAGTCTTCACCAGTGGAAAAATCTCTAACTATGTTACCTCCGTTTTGATCTTGAAAATTGTAAGTAATCATTGAGATTTCCTTTGTAGAGCTTAAATCAAAAATATCTTTTAGCCAAACAGTGATTTCCCAAATGTCATCACCGACAAAATTTAAAGCTGTTTTATCCGATTTATCACAGACAGATATGATCCTCCCATCATTTAATGTAGCCTCTGCACAAAAATATACAAAACTAGCTCCGCTAAGCCTTGTTACTTCATCATTTGCACCTATCGAGGCATCAAAAGTAATTTTCAATAAATCGTTATAACTAAATACGTTCGGACTTATAACACTTGTTCCTGGTGCGGGCTCTGGGCCACAATAATTTATGGGTACCCCTGTACCTCCCGTAATTTCAATACAATTTCCTAATCTAAAATCTTGATTTTCATTTAGTACCCAAATCCCATTATCATTTTCTCCAATAAAATACCCTAGCTGAGCTGTTATATTATCTGGTCCTACCACCGTTTCAATATTAACCGTACCATAAATGGGGAGATATGCTGGATTATGATCATAAGGCACATCTGCCATAAACATGACCCATTCCATTTTAGTTGGATCATAGTTCTCACCCGAGCCATACATAAGTTCTAGCGTTTCTGACCATGGTTTGCCACCTTGGCCTTCAATAGCCCCTTCAATCATCGGCCTCATGGTGCTATTATATACCTCACTTGTAATATTAATAACCGTATTTGCTCCAGCATTCCACGATTTTGGGGCTAAAAACCCAACTACTGGCATCGTACCACCCACATTGCCCGGATTGAACTTATCTTCCAAAACCTCAATATCTAATTTAATTGATATTGTTTCCCCTGCAACTGCAGTCTCGGGTTGTTCAAAGGAAATTATATCAAAACATCTAGTCAAAAAAAGAGCAATAAAGAAAACAGTACCACTTATAACAACTGGCGACCAAAACTTTTTTTGTGACATCTTTTTTAATATTACCCTCATGACTCTCACAATGTGCTATTTTTAGTAAAATAATAAATATATGAAACATCACTGCATCCCAAGTTAAACTCTAAATGAAGTTCCTCGTTTCCAGTAGTCAATAAAGGTTGATCTACTATCGAAATGGCAGTATCTCCGTTAACAAAATATATTTTGCTAGGATATAATTCATTATCAAAATGCCATGACCCTGTACTGTGCGAAGTTAGAAATGGCACAGGAGCTTCAGTAATTATCGAAAAATCTGCAGGCAAACCATTAACATAGTTTAAGACAATTGCAAATGAATTAAAATCATAGTTATCTGAGATATCTATTTCATTTTGTTCAACTTTCGAAATTGACCAGGAGCCTGAGATATCAGTTGACCCACTATTCAATAGCTCCTCATTAACAGGCCATTTTTCATCACAACTGATAAAAAATAAAATACTCAATATGCTAATAATTTTTGTTTTATTCATTAATTTCCTGATCTAGTTAAACCATGGATATCCACTTCGCTTCCAGGAAAGGGGTATAACAATAATTCGATCCATTCTGCATAGGTTTTGAAGCCCTCTCCTTCATCTTCCGTCTTTATAATTCCAAATTTCAACCGCTTGGTATTAAGAAAATGATCTCCCAACTCAAAAGCTAATTCCTTAGTACGATCTTCAAAAAGCATATTAAGTGCTTGATCTTTTGTAGGAATGGAAGTTAATGTAGAAGATGGCTTCGCCCTATTTCTTAATGCATTAATATCATCAACATCTTGTTGATTGACAGAGCCATTAACCATAATATTAGCTTCTGCCCTAGTTAAGTGCATTTCAGCCAATCGAATAAATTGATAATGCATTTGATCCGTAGTATACTTTTCAACGTAAACGTAGTTATCATCAGAGGAGTAAAGACCCGTATAACGGGCATCCTCTTCATCCATAATCATTTCCGCGGCTACTCCATTGGTGTTCATACTATAAAACCCCACAGTTGGTGAGGCTTGATATGCCTCAAAAATACGTGCAGAGGGACTGACTCCTGAGCCATCCACAGAATTGAACATGATTTTAAATATGATTTCATTTGAATTCCCTGGTGCAGTAAAAACTTCAGTTACGTCAGACTCTAATGCATATTGACCGCTAGTAATTACTTCATTAGCTCGAGCATATGCCGAATCGTATTTTTCGTGAAAAAAGTAAATTCTAGCGGCCAAAGCAGTAGCAGCATAATAGTTGGAAATCCCAGATGACGCCTCTTGGAAATGAACTCTGGCCGCCTCAATTTCAGTTTCTATAAATGAACTGAGCTCGGAAGTTGTTGCACATGAGACCCTATCGTCTATACTCAAGGGTAATTCAAGCAACGGCACGGTGTAACCTGTAATGGGATCTCCCCAGTAATTATTTAAATCAAAATAGATCAATGCTCTTAAAAAATGAGCATCTGCAAGTACTGCTGACTTTTCTGCATCTGTCGCTGCGGTATTAGCCAAATCATCTGCAAAAATTTTATTTACTGTTCCGAGGGCCGTAAAACCAGATGTATATTGCCAGGAAGTCATATTGGTACTTATTTCATGACCATAAAAATTATCGTACTCTCCCCTATTTCTATTGAGAACATCTCGCATCATTCCCGCAGAATACAACGCTGACTGACTCACAAATGGTCTGATTTGAGTATAAGCACCATATAATAATGCCTGAGCAGAAGCTAAATCAGTTAATTTATCTGGAGTCAATCCGATGTTGGGAGGATTGTCTAAAAAATCATCTCCACATGAACAAAAAATAATAGAAACTAATATTATGACTAACTTTTTCATCCTAAACATAATTATAGATTAATAACCAGACCCAAAATTATTGATTTTGCCTGCGGAGATTGCTTAAAAGCTCCTCCCGCTCCAATATTATTTGATTGGCGACTTTGCACAACTCCTGTAAATTCAGGATCCCAGAAAAAATCGGGCGCTTTGGTAATAGTCAGCGCATTGACCAATTTCAAGGAGACATCAAACCCTTTTACTTCTGTACCGCGCGAAGTTATTTTATATCCAATAGTCAAATCCCTTAATCTTAAATAATCTGTGCTATATAAGTGCTCAGAGGTTCCTTCCCAAAAGACATTGCTGGCATTTATCTGCGACACATTAGCTGTATTACCATCTGGTGAGCTCCATGAGTTCAACATATGACTCGGTGGATTTAATTTATCACCACCAAATGGTTGTGTCAAAGCCTTCATGTAGCCATCCTCATAGGTTTGACCGGTGGAAAAGGTGAAAAGAAAACTTCCATAGAATTTCTTAAAACTAAATCTGTTTTCTACACCTCCTGTATATTTTGGCCAAGGATTCCCCATGGGCCGTCTATTGGCCTGCTCGAAAAGTGCAAAGCTACCATAATCTTGAATTGCTTGGCTGTAACTCAATACATTGCCCTCTAAATCCTTGTAAGTATCCTCACCTGTTTTTTGATCTACTCCAGCCCACTCAACTAGCTGATTTACACCAACGGGATAACCTGGAAAAATTGAGATCCCTCCTAAGCCGACACTCGCAGAGATTCCATCTTCAATCAGTTCATCGCCAAGACTGGTGACTAAGTTTTCATTATAATTCAATGTAACAGAACTCGACCATTTGAATGAGCTTGTATTGATATTTACAGAGCTCAACATCAAATCATAGCCTTTGTTCGTCAGCGTACCCGCATTTTTTGTCACCAATGATACTCCGGTCATTTGTGATACTGGAAAAGGCAAAAGTAAGTCATTGGTTGTTTTGTCATAGATGTCAAATTCTCCACTAATTCTTCCTTCTAAAATCTCGAAAGTGATTCCTACATTAAGTTGAGAAGTAGTTTCCCATCCCAATTCATCATCCCCAACATTAGAAATCCCCAAGCCCGTATTGGCATCATAAGTTGACGTCCCATAAGTAGAAAGATATGAGTAGTCCCCAATTTCAGAATTACCCACTAAACCGTAACTCAACCGAATTTTGAAGAAATTTACAGTCGTAGCCAGCGTGGAAAAGAAGTTTTCATCACTTACTACCCATCCCAATGAGACTGCAGGGAAGTATCCCCATCTATTGTCTGGACCGAATCGAGAAGAGCCATCTGCTCTGAAGCTTACGGATAGCAAGTAACGATCTTGAAAATCATAATTTACACGACCTATATAAGACAAAAAAGAATAAGTTGATTCGCCATTAGAAGCATTTATAATAGCTGCATCTTGAGGCCTATTAAGGGTAGAATTGATAAATGTATCTCCAAATACAGAATTCAATTTAGACGTATAAGATTGCATTTCTGAGGCTCCCAATAAATCTAAATTGTGCTGGCCAATAGATTTTGTGTAATTCACAATATTCTTCCAATTATAACCCATACGTTTTCCATTTACAGTAGACGCTACAGATCTACCATGGCTCGTAATTTGACCATCCCGAAAATGAAAATCATCATTGAACAATAAATTACTACCCAACTCTGATCGAAAACTCAAGGCATCTAAAATTTTATACTTGAAGTACCAATTACCCAAAATTTGATTGCTTTTTAAATTGATTGTTCTCAAGTCTACACCCGCAACTGGTTGTTCGTCGGAAACATTAAAATATGACCCATCTTCTTTTCTCACTGGCCAAATAGGAAGCATTTCTGAAACATTACTTACCCCCCCTGCCCAATTGGTGGGAACTTGCTTGTCATTGATATATGTAAGCATTAAACGTCCACCAATCGATAACTTTTCATTTATTTCATGATCAACATTGAGTCGTGTACCAAATCTTTGATATTTATTTCCTCTTAAAATGGTCGTTTGATCTTTAACGTTTGCACTTAAATAAAAAGTGGTTTTTTTGCTGCCTCCTGAAATAGAAACGTTGTAATCGGCCACTTGCCCTACTTGTAACACTTGATCAACCCAATCAGTGTCTGTCCGCTCTGCTTCTTCTTGGGTAAGCCCATCTACCAATACACCACTGTTATTCCAAAAATCAGCCACATCGAAACCAGAATTATACCATGCTTGCTTGGCTAGGGTCAAATATTGCTCCGCGTTTAACAGGCTGATCCTATTGGTAGCCTCGGATAATCCAAAGGAGCCGGACACAGTAACCTTAGTCTCTCCGGCTTTTCCATTTTTAGTGGTAATTAAGACTACACCATTAGCTCCACGAGATCCATAGATTGCTGCTGCTGCAGCATCTTTTAAAACCTCCATAGATTCAATATCTGCTGGATTCAAACTGGCCAATACATTTGTATTGGCTGCCTGCTGCAAGTTCCACTCTTGTATACCTCCACCGGGCTGAGAAGTACTTATCTCTCCACTTTCCATAGGAATTCCATCTATCACATAAAGTGGTTCACTATTTGCACTCACAGAGGAAGTTCCTCTGATACGTACCCGAATAGCAGATCCTCCAAGAGCACTACTTGTGGTAACTTGGACTCCTGGAACGATCCCCTGTAACCCCCCCTCAAATGAGTTAGTGGCAGCAGAATTTAACTTCTCTACATTAACCCTAGAAACGGAACTAGTCATTTTACGTTTAATCTGAGAGCCATATCCCATCACTACAACCTCCTCCAACTCTTTTACATTAACGCCCAATGTAACATCAATTACCGATCGTGCACCAACCAAGATCTCTTGATCATCATAACCAATGGCACTAAATACCAAAGTAATGTTTTCATCAGGAATATTTAGTCGGTAATTCCCTTCATAGTCGGTAATAGTTCCCGAGGAAGTGCCCTTAATTACAACATTGACACCTGGTAATCCCTCATTCAATTCATCGTATACAATTCCTGATACCCTCCGCTCTTGTTTAGAGATAACAGGATCTAATTTCTGTTCTGAGTTACTCTTATGAACATTAATACTTTGATTAACCTGTCGGAAATTCAAATTAGACTTATTGGCAATATCGACCAATACTGTATAAACAGTTTGGTCTACATAAGAGCCATTGAAAGATCGATTCATAGCAACATCTTTCTCATCATATGCAAATACAAATGATGTTATATTTTCTATTTTTTTAAAGGTTGATCTAAGATCATCATCTTTTAAAATGAGATTAATTTTTACTTTCTTAATACTTTCAAAATTCTCATTCTGAGCCCTATTATCCACTTTTGCCAAAACTATCCCCTGGGAAAGCCAGATGAAAAGGGCCATCCCATATATTAGATGCATACTAAATTGTAAGATTTTGGGCGGTAGCATTTTTTTTTGAGAAATCTGAAACGGGAACATTTTTATTTCATTTATTTTTAATCAATACTTCTTTATCTAATATTTCGAAATCAAATCCTTGAATATAGCCCAATGATCCCAAAACCCAACCTAAACTTTGATTATCATAACTTGCATTTATGCGCCATTCTTCATTAAAAGGCTCACTTATCAAGAAACTTATTCCATACCATAATTCTAATGCTCCAAATACCTCTTTTTGACTTGCATTTTCAAAAAATAACACACCATCCTTCCAAGCATTTATTTTAGGATTAAAAATTCCTCTTTTAATTGTCTTTAAATCTTTATTGTATGCCACTTGCTCTCCAGCCACTAGATATTGATCCTGAAACCCTTCATGTTCATTATGAAATTCAATTTGTACCTTGCCTTCAGCTAAAGAAACAGTTACTTCATTATCTGAATAAGCATTAACATTAAACATTGTACCTAGAGCAGTTGTCGAAACCCCATGCGAAATAACTGTGAAGGGACGATTAATATCTTGAGCTACTTCAAAATAAGCTTCTCCAATCAATTGAATTTCCCTTTTATCATTTTTGAATCCCTTCAAATAATTAACCCTACTCCCTGAATTCAGGTAAATTATAGACCCATCACTTAAAAAAATCTTTGATTTCTGACCATAAGGATTCTTTTTTGTAACCAATTCTTGAATCCCCTCATCTTTTACTGAGTCAGTCGTAAAGCCTACATTAAAAAGATATGCACATAGCCCAAAAAACAACACTGATGCTGCTACTTTAATTGCTGTTGTTAAATATAAATTTATTTTATGTCTTAGTTTCAAAATAGGGTTCATTCGGGATTGATCTTGCTGAATTTTATATTTTATATTACTTAGGATACAGAAAATCTCTACAAGTATTTCATTGAGTTTAATTTGCTTAAGTGGTATATCTTATTCAGTATTTCTTGGTAGTTGTCAATACACTAGAAACTTTATAACCTTAATGATTGGATTAATACTTATCTTTTCTTTAAGTAAAGATAAGCTAAATAAAAAAGATAACTTTATTAATTTAATAATGTTATTAATAATGCTTTTTACTCATTCAGGAGTAACTTTAACTTTAGTTTTTAGTTTCATAGTTATATACCTTATAAAAAAAATCTTTAATTTATTTTTAAATTATCGAATAAACTTAAAAAAAATTATAACTTTTTCACTACTCCTAATTTTTGCTATTTTTACAGCATATTACATAGCAGGCTCATATCTCTCTCCAATATTCTCATATCTTAATTATGGGTTTATTTTATCTGGATCGATGATTTATTATGACTTAAGTATAGGAGTAACGAGCTTTCTTTTTTATATAGTATGCTTTTTTAGTATTTTCAAATGGTCATTATTAATTAATAAAGCGATTCCTCATTTTAAAAATAAAGAACAGATTAATAAAA
>CAJXAT010000084.1 GCA_913050055.1 uncultured Flammeovirgaceae bacterium
GCATTAAAGTTATGGGGAGTACTGAGGTTTACGAATCCCTGCAAATATTTCAGTCGGGTACCCACTTTTAAACGCTCATCAAATTCATAAGCAAGGCCTAATCCATATTCACGATAATAATTGATGCTTGCTCCAAATTTCCCTATGTCTATTTTTTGCCCCACCATGTCACCGTTTCCTTTGAAAAGGAATTCGGCAATTTCTTTGGGGTAGACAAAATCCGCGGCAATCCGCTCATTAGCAAATAAACTTACGCCTAATCCGGACGGAGCTCGAAAACCTATATGCGCCAAACTGATGCTTCCATGAAGGCTAAAACTATTGGCTGCCCCCATAGAGGATACCAGTTTATCTAAATTAATTTCATTTATATCTCCTTTCTTAATAACTACATCATCATAGGAAAACCGATTGTTAGCATATAAACTGATGCCGGACAGTACAGGTAAGCCAACAAAAAAGTCTCCTTTGGGAAAATAAGAGGCATTAAATGCAGTACTCTGCATTGTAGCGCTTCCTAAATGATAGAAAGAGGTTCCCTCTTGTGCTAACGCGGTAAAGGAATAGAATAGAATATAGAGGCCTATGATGATTTTTTTCATAACTCGTAGCTCAATCGCACTTTACCCGAGATTTTCACTTCTAATGTATATTCCTCCAACAGGGGTGTATAAATAGTCGGAGCCCCATCAGTGGTATTTAGAGTCATAATAATCTTGATATTTTGCGTATCATTCAATGCATCAATACCTTCCCCACTTAACCAGACTTGGTTGATGTTAATTTCGGGTTCTTTGATTTTAAAAGTAATTGAATTGAGAGTGGGATTGGCTAAAACATGGAAATCTTCTTCTAAAGAATAAAGGATATTACTGTTAGAATCCAAAAATTGAAGATTAAGAAGAGCCCCAAAGGGTAGCATATTGTACGTTACAACCCTCAGTTGCAAAGAGTCTAAAGTTGCTACATCTACGTCAACGGTAATAGAATCTAAATTTACAGGTACGGATAAATTATCCAGATGTAAACTCATGGGAAGTTCCAAGGACATATTTGTAAAAATTTGTGCTCCCGCATTGAATTCCCTATCAGGGAGGGTGTCAGGAGGAAATATGAAAAGCAGGGTGTCTCCTTCAGTCAAGTCTGGATTGGCTACCATCGACATATCCATATAAATGTTTTCAGGCGTCCAACCTAGAAATTGATCAAAATCGGAAGTGATTTTGTCTAAAGTAAGAAAGGTTGAAATAGCAGCTGTATCCGTGAGGCTTGGATGCAATATGGATCTTAAAGAGTCATTGAGATCAAAAAAAGAGTCATAAATTGTTAAATCTCTTCTCAGGGTATCTCCATTTTCATCAATTTTTGTTCCATAAATTGCTAGGCCTATGGCTAGCGGCATGCGCAACTCATTGGTAATGGTAAATTTCAAATTGGGATTTTCCAACAAAAAAGAGCCACTCTCAAAGGTTTCGAAAAGAGGAATACTAAAAGAGGAGGTCGGAAAATCTACTGATTGTCTTAAAAATACATCTAGATCAATACCCTGTTCCGTACTTTCTTGGGCTAATTCAATGGTATCGGACTCTTCAAAGCTAAACGAAATCATGCCATTTTCGTCTGTATCTATGGCCAACATGGAGTCCGCGTCTTCCAACAACTCCATCAATTCGTAGGTAGTTTCCCCAATAGGGAACGCATACAATCCAGTATTTTCAGACAATTTAAGACCTTCTACGTCCAATTGATCTACATTACAACTACTGATCAACAAAACGACAACTATGTACAGATATGATGGTTTTATCATGATTATTAGACTGTATTGCTCGTGGGTATTTCGGTATTATATTTTTGATTAAATCCTATGATACCTTGTAGTCCACCTGTGTGGAGTAAGAGGATCGTACTTCCTTTTGCAATTTGCTCATTTTTGAGCATTTCCCAAAGTCTTAAGCACATCTTTCCCATATATATAGGATCTAAAGCTATTTTCTTTTCATTATGAAACCATTTTATGAAGGTGATCAATCTAGAATTAAACTTTCCGTAGCCACCAAAATCGTTTTCTGAAAAAGTTTTGAAATTAGTCACCTTTATTTTTTCTTGAATCAATAAGGATTTTATTTGGGCATCTGTCCATTTCCCTTTCAGTGCTGAGAATCCCCAAACTTCTTTTTGGCCTGCCAAGCCTTTTAATAATCCAACCATAGTTCCTCCAGTACCGACAGGGGTACAAAGGATATCGAAAGGAAGGCTTATTTCTTCAATGATTTCAGCACAACCTCGAATAGCTGCTCGATTGGTCCCGCCCTCAGGGAGGGTATAGATCTTTCCTTTGACATCGGAAGGAAAGGTTAGATGTGACTTGAAATCTGAGAATTCTTGACGAGGTAAAAAGACAAGAGTCATTCCGAAATTAGCTGCGGCTTTTAAGGTGGGATTGCTATTTGTATTTAATTCATCTCCTCGGATTAAACCGATGGTTTTGAATCCATAGCGCTTCCCAGCGGCGGCAGTGGCAAAGATGTGATTGGAATACGCCCCGCCGTAGGTAAGTAGGGTATCAGCACCCTTCGCTCTAGCCGCAATGAGATTGTATTTTAGTTTTCGAAATTTATTACCCATCAAGAGGGGATCATTGAGGTCATCTCTTTTGATAAAGATTCGAATTTTTTGAAATTCTAAAAAAGGGGTTTTTAATTCTTCGATAGGAGTTTTGGGAATTTTTACCAGCATCTCACAAGTATACCTAAATTTGCAGAATGTCAGATACATCACAAGCGCTTATTGAGGAAGAACTGTTTGAACATTTCAGGATCATTGTTGATCCAAAACAAGGCCCTGTTCGCATCGACAAGTTTTTAATGGAAAAACTACCAGGTTTAACCAGAACCCAAATTCAAGAGTTCATTAAATCAGTATGGATCACCGTCAACCGTGAAGCGGTAAAAGCCAATTACAAAGTGCGTCCCAAGGACGAATTGGTCGTGCTGATTCCAGAGCCACAGCGAGAGGAGGAAATCATTGCTGAAGATTTACCTTTGGATATTCGGTTTGAGGATCCAGAGCTGCTCATTGTATATAAGGAGGCAGGTATGGTGGTTCATCCAGCCTATAAAAACTGGTCCGGCACCTTAGTCAACGCTTTATTATGGCATTTCAAGAATTTACCAGAAATGCGAGGCAATGAGGGAAGACCTGGGCTGGTTCATCGGATTGATAAAGACACCTCGGGTTTATTGGTCATTGCTAAATCAGAAAAGGCCATGAAAGGCTTGGCCAAACAATTTTATGATCATTCGATTGACCGCACCTATTACGCCCTGGTCTGGGGGGAACCCGTACCCGCTGAGGGAACTATTGATGTTCAGCTGGGGAGGAGTTTCAAGGACCGCAGGTTGACCACCGCTTTTCCTGAAGGAGATTTTGGTCGTCGCGCGGTAACTCATTACAAAACATTACAATCTTTTCGGTATGTAAGTTTGATTCAGTGTAATTTAGAAACTGGACGGACCCATCAAATCAGGGCTCATATGAAGTATATGGGGCATCCCATATTTAATGATGCCACTTATGGGGGGGATCAAATTTTAAAAGGGACCCTCTTTACCAAATACAAACAATTTGTTCAGAATTGTTTTAAAATCATGCCTCGACAAGCCCTGCATGCTAAAACACTGGGATTCGTACATCCGGTGACCAAAGAAGTAGTGAGATTAGATTCGGACTTGCCCGAAGATTTTACAGAGGTTTTGGCTAAATGGGAGCGTTATGTTACTTATATTGAAGATTAGGATGACCAATAACGGCCAAAATCTCGTCTAAATATATGCGATCGTTAGCTAACCTGGGTACTTTATTTTGGCCCCCTAGTTTACCCCTAGATTTCATCCAGGTATGGAAAACGCCAGTAGCTACAGGATATACGACGGGTGCTATAAGGGCTAAATCTTTATGACGCTTGGCATCATAATCTGAATTAATCTCGCGGAGTACCTCATCTAGTATTTGGGTAAATCGATCTAAGTCATCGGGGATCCTTTGGAATTCAATGACCCATTCATGGCCTCCTTTTTCATTTTGCTCTAAATATTTTGGTCCCGCAGTAAAATTACTGATTTCAGCATTGGTTTTAGTACAAGCAACAGACATCGCTTTTTCAGCGTTCCAGATCATCAGCTCTTCTCCAAAAGCATTGATGAAATGCTTGGTGCGTCCTGTTATGCGAATGCGGTGTGGGTTTATAGAGGTAAAGGTGATCGTATCTCCAATCTTATACCTCCAAAGACCTGCATTTGTTGTGATGAGGAGGGCATATATTTGATTGACTTTAACTTGGCTAATGTCCAGTGCTTGGGGCTGTTCTTCTTGGATTTGATCAAAAGGAATGAACTCATAAAAAATACCGTAGTCAAGCATGAGTAGCATATCTTTTGAGTCCACTTGATCTTGAATACCAAAAAATCCTTCAGAAGCATTGTATGTTTCTACGTAATGCATTCCAGTACTTGGAATCAGTCTTTTGAATTGGGGCTCATAAGGGCTAAAAGCTACGGCACCATGGAAAAAAACCTCAAGATTAGGCCAAATATCTATTATACTTTCTACTTTTTTTTCCTTTAGAATTTTTTCTAACAAAACCAGGGTCCAGGTGGGAACACCCGAAATACTGGTGACATTTTCATCAATACAGGAATGGATCATTTTTTCTAATTTTTCCTCCCATTCATCCATTAGGGCAATTTCTAAACTCGGTGTTCTCACCAATTGTGCCCACCAAGGGAGGTTACTGATGAGTACGGCAGAGACATCTCCATAAAAGGAATTGCTGTTTTGGTTGAGCTGATTAATCTGACGACTGCCTCCAATGACCAAACTTTTGCCTGTAAACATTTTGGTATTTTCAAAGCTGTTGAAATAGATAGACAAGAGATCTTTGCCCCCTTTGATATGACAATCTTGTAAGGCCTCATTAGAAACAGGAATAAATTTACTTCTTGCGTTGGTGGTTCCAGAAGATTTGGCAAACCATTTAATTTCTGAGGGCCAAAGCACATTTTGATCGCCATGCATTATGCGGTCAATGTAGGGAAAAAGGTCTTGATAGTTCTGTATGGGAATTTGCTCTTGAAAACTCTTAAGGCTCTTGATATCTGAAAATTTATGCTTCAGTCCATAAACGGTGTTAGAACCTTTTTTTACTAACGCCTCCATCAACTCTGTTTGTACTTCATAAGGATATTTTTGAAAGAGTTCAATCTGATGAATTCTTTTTTTCATTACCCAAGTAAAGATGGAGTTAAAGAGGGCCACGTTATATTTTGCGTTTTAATTCAAAATGTTGGCCTAAATAAACGCGCCGAACTTGATCATCATTGGCGAGTTCTTCGGCGGTTCCTGCTTTAAGTAGGGTGCCTTCAAACATCAGATAGGCCCTATCTGTGATGGACAAGGTTTCGTTTACATTATGATCAGTAATTAAAATGCCGATATTTTTTTCTTTGAGGCGACTCACAATGCCTTGAATTTCTTCTACTGCGATGGGATCGACGCCAGCAAAAGGCTCATCTAAAAGGACAAATTTGGGATCAACAGCCAGGGCACGTGCAATTTCCGTTCTGCGGCGTTCTCCGCCTGAGAGCACCATACCCTGATTTTTACGAACATGATTGAGACTGAACTCGCTGAGTAAAGATTCTAGCTTTTCTTTTTGATCCGACTTACTCAATTTTGTCATCTCTAGTACCGCCAATATATTGTCTTCCACCGAAAGGTTTCTAAAGACAGAAGCTTCTTGAGCGAGGTAACCAATTCCCAATTTGGCCCGCCGGTACATGGCCAGACCTGTGATGTCTTGATCGTCTAAAAAGATGTGACCATCATTGGGTTTGATGAGGCCAACAATCATGTAAAAAGAAGTGGTTTTCCCTGCCCCATTAGGGCCCAGTAAACCTACGATTTCACCTTGTTTTACCGATACTGAAACTTGATTGACTACATTTCTTCCTTTGTATTTTTTGACAATATTTTCGGCCCTTAGTTCCATCATAAAATGTAAATTAATTATAGAATTTGATATCCTTGACGATTAGCTGCAGTCTTTTTCTTCCTTGGAATTCATTTAAGTCAATGTGGTAGGCCATTCGAAAACTTTCTGCCGCTAAAATAGGGGCTTCTAGCCCCCCCAGACCAAACGCAATGGCCTCTATGGGGACCTTTGTATCATCTCGCTTCACTTGAAGTTTAAGGTGCTTCTTTTTGATTATTTTCGGACTTCCTACCAGATTGACATGTTCTGTGACAAAAACAGGTTGCATATTCTGAGGGCCAAATGGGGTCATTTGATTGAGGATGTTAAAATTTTTAAAATGGATAAAATCAAGAGGGACTTGGGCATCCACAATTAATTTGGGCTTTTCCGAGTCTGGGGGAATTGTATTTTTGACAATTTCCTCAAATCGTTCTTTAAAGAGGTCTACTTTATTCAATGCCAAGGACATGCCAGCGGCAAATGCGTGGCCGCCGTATTGCAAGAGTAGATCTGCACATTTGCCCAGTGCGGCATGGATGTCAAAGCCTTCTACTGAGCGTGCAGAACCGGTTGCTACCCCATTATTTTCTGTTAAAATGATGGTAGGTCTGAAATAATGTTCAATGCATCTGGATGCGACGATGCCCACAATACCCTTGTGCCATTTAGGATTAAAAAGGACCGTACTTTTAGCGATCTCTGGAAGCTCTTCATGTATCGTTCGTAAGGCTTCTTCGGTGACCGTCTGATCAATATTTTGCCGTTTTTTATTGACCTCATTGAGCCGTTGTGCAAAATCTTTCAATCGTACAGGATCCTCACTAATGAGCAGGTCTACGGACTCATGTGCATGTCTTAAACGACCGGCGGCATTGATTCTAGGGCCAATATAAAAAACTACGTCAGAGACGCTGATTGGGGGTTTTATCCCAGCGATATCGATTAAAGCCTGGAGACTTTTTAGGGGCTGGCTATTGATTTTTTGTATCCCAAAATAAGCCAGAATACGATTTTCTCCTACCATTGGGACAATATCAGAGGCGATGCTGACGGCAACTAGGTCGAGGTAATTAAAAAGAGACCCAAGGTCAAGGCTTTGCTTTAGACAAAGCCCTTGCAAAAGCTTGAATCCGACGCCACAGCCACTGAGCTCTTTGAAAGGGTAGCGACAGTCTTTTCTTTTGGGATCAAGGACCGCATAGGCCTTGGGAAGAATACTTCCTGGAACATGATGGTCACAGATGATTAAATCGATGCCCTTTTTTTTCGAAAGGTCCGCCATGTTTAGGGCACGGATACCACAATCAAGTGCGATGATTAATTGGCAATCGATCGACGCGGCATATTCGATGCCTTGTTCCGAGATTCCGTAACCCTCTGTGTAACGATCAGGGATATAAAAGCGAATATTTTCAGTATGATTTTTTAAGAAGGAATACATCAATGCCACCGAAGTGGTGCCGTCAACATCGTAATCACCATAGATTAAAATGCTTTCATTTCGGGCCAATGCATCCGAGAGCCGATTTACTGCCAAGCCCAGATCTTTCATTAAAAAGGGATCATGGAGAGTGTCTAAGGAGGGACGAAAGAAGGAGCGTGCTTTTTCAAAATCAGTGATGCCGCGATTGATTAAGAGACCGCCTAAGGTGGGATGTATATTGAGCTGGGTGCCCAATGATTTCGCTTGGGGCTCATTAATTTCGGAAAGATCCCATTTTTTATCCATAAAGGTCAAATATTATGCATTAAGTTGGGTAAACCTAGAATAAAAATTAAGATCTCACCGAAGGGCTTTAAAATGACCAATATTTTAACGAAATTTAGAAAAATATGGATATCCCAATCAATCAAATTTGGAATTTTATAGCGTTGCGTACTGCGGATACACCAAAGCAGCGGTATTCATTGCATGCTGCTCACGTCATCATGGCAGGATTAGATGCCCAATCGATTACTGAGTTGACAAAAAAAAAGGGATATGACACGGAACTTTTGCCCTCTCTGTTCACTTATAGAGAAATTTTGTGGCAGCCCAACGTCTTTGAAAAACCACAATTGTGTACCCCTGCCATTAGAATATTTAAGGCATTTTGCGAGGAGAAAGCAGCTGAATACGATCAAGATAAAGGTAAAATGTGTGAAATTTATAGTGGCTTATTGAAAGGCTTGGCTGAAAATTGCGTGCGCGCACTCAAGGATTTAGAAAAAAAACGGCAACCCGTATCTATCCATAAAGTTTTGAAAGAACTGAGAAATCGAAGTTTTCCCATCATTAAATTTTTTATCGACCATCCACAAAACCGAAATGATTATTATAGCGAAGCGGTCAATCGGTTAAATTATGCCATTAAGATATCCATAACAGAATTTAATGGCCGATTTACGGAGTTTGAAGAACCTTTTTGGAGGGTAGAAAATGAACAAACGACCCTTAAGAAGGAAACGCGAGCCGCACAAAAAAAATCGGTAACTGAGGAAGAACCCTTAGATGAAGAAAAAGCAATTTTTTGAGAAACTTTTTAACAAGGGATTAAGTTTTTAAATGGGAGATGAATCAAGAATCCACTCATAAAACAACATTTTTATTAAAAAATTTAGTCAAAGGTCTCCTTTGGTTGGGTGTGCTGGTTGTGGGCTATGTGATTATCCAAAAATATTTTGGCTTTGATTTAAAAGTTTTTTTGGGACCTCTATATGATCACACCTTGGTGATTTATTTTATTTTTCTTGTATCAGAACTGATCTTTGGAATCATCCCACCGGAATTTTTTATGTTTTGGGCCGCTAGTAAAAATCTCTGGCTGTTATACCTTCAACATGTGACTGCCTTGATGTTCATTTCCTATCTTGCGGGCATTATTGGATATTTGATTGGGGCAAAATTTGGAGACTCAAAATTTTATAGGCTCTTAAGAAGAAAACGCCTAGGAAAGTTTGAAAAACATTTCCATCAATTTGGTGGATTTCTTGTAGTGGTCGCTGCGCTTACGCCGATTCCTTTTTCAGGAGTTTGTATGTTGGTGGGATCTGTAAAATATGATTTTAAAAAATTCATCTGGATTTCTATGTCAAGATTTATGAGGTTTTTTTTGTACGCAGCCATCGTTTGGGAGGCTAATTCGTTAAGTTAAATGGGGAAAATAGGTGTATTATTAGTGAATTTGGGAACTCCAGATTCAACCAAGGTGTCAGATGTAAGAAAGTATTTGAGAGAGTTTCTCATGGATAAAAGGGTGGTAGATATTCCTTACGTACTGAGATGGATTTTAGTCAATTTAATCATCGCTATTTTTAGAGCGCCCAAATCAGCAGCAGAATATCGAAAATTGTTTACCGAACGGGGCTCTCCGCTCAAATTTTATACAGAGGACCTTACGGCGATGGTACACAAGAAGCTGGCTAAGGATTATGCAGTCGAGTTTGGGATGAGATACCAAAGCCCTTCTATTGAAGAGGCCATCAAAAGACTCATGGTTCAGCACGTTTCTGAGATCAAGGTGATGCCTTTATTTCCTCAGTACGCTTCTGCGACCACAGGATCAGTGATCGATAAAGTGATGGAGTTGACCAAGCAATGGCAGATCATTCCAAAAATAAGTTTTGTATCACAATTTTTTCATCACCCCCTTTTGATTGAGACCATAGTCGATCAGGCGCAACCTTTTTTAAAGGCCCACGATTATGATCATTATCTGTTCAGTTACCATGGCTTGCCTGAGCGCCAGATTAGAAAAGGATCCGTAGCCAAGCATTGTAAATTAGGATCTTGTTGTGCTGCTTTGGGCCCAAAAAACCAATTTTGTTACCGAGCACAATGTTTTGAAACTACCCGACTCATTGTTGACAAAATGAAGATCAGTCAAGACGACTATACGGTTTGTTTCCAGAGTCGATTAGGGAGAGATGAATGGATCAAGCCTTATGCGGAGGATACCTTAAAAAAATTGGCTGCTGAAGGAAAGAAAAGCATCTTGGTGTTTTCGCCGGCTTTTGTTTCGGATTGTTTGGAAACGACCATTGAGGTGGGAGAGGAGTATAAAGAAAATTTTATCGAAGCAGGAGGGATAAGATGGGATTTGGTTCCAAGTCTTAATACTGAATCCAAATGGGTAGATTGTGTGGTAGATATGGTCAAGTAATAGGAATAATTGAAGGGTTATTTAAATTAAATGACCGCTTTTTTTTATCTTAGTATTATGAAAAGCATCCTTACTGTCTGTTCTTTATTGTTGGTAGCAAGCGCAGCAGCGCAAACTGACGTCACCTTATTTGACCGGCACATCGACGCACAAGGAGCCCATATTGTAGAAGAATTTGTTTCTTTATTGAAGATCCCCAATGTGGCGTATGATCTGCCCAATATCAACAAAAATGCCCAGTATATCATGGGCGAATTGACTGATCGAGGCGTTTCGACACAATTGTTGGAGCATCCGGACACCCCTCCCATCGTCTATGGCTATTTGGCGTCAAAAAAGGCTACCCGAACGCTTGCATTTTACATACATTACGATGGTCAACCCGTAGACAAAACGCGTTGGAAACACGATCCGTGGACGCCTAAAATGTATGATAAATCTTTAGCAGAGGGCGGCGTAGAGATACCCTTTCCAAAAGAGGGTGAAAAAATAGATCCTGTATCTCGTATTTACGCGAGGTCGGCAGGCGATGACAAGGGCCCTATTATTGGTATCTTGGCGGCGATTGACGCCATGCAAGCGGCAGGTGTTGAGCCCACTTCCAATTTTGTTTTTTTCTTTGAAGGGCAAGAGGAGGCAGGATCTGAGCATCTTAGATCCTATCTGGAAGATCATTCGGAATTGCTTGAAGCGATCGATTTGTGGATGTTCTGTGATGGGCCGATCCACCAGTCGAGAAAACCACAATTGGTTTTTGGGGTTCGAGGGGTTACGGGATTTGAGGTGACAACTTACGGATCCAATAGGTCCTTGCACAGTGGCCATTATGGAAATTGGGCTCCGGTGCCGGGACAAATGCTGTCCTCATTGATTGCCAGCATGAAAGATGAAAATGGGAATGTCTCCATTGAAGGATTTTATGATGACGTAGATCCGTTGACGACCTATGAAATAGAGTCTATGGCCAATATCCCACAAATTGACGATCAACTCAAAAAAGAATTAGGTCTGAATGATACGGAAGGATCCGAGACGCTTTACGAACGCCTTTTATATCCCTCCCTGACCATCAAGGGGATCAATAGTGGTAATGTAGGGACCAAGGCAAGAAATGTCATCCCGGCAAGCGCGACCGCTTCCATCGGCATCCGGCTTGTCAAAGGAAATGATCCGGATAAAATGATTGATCTTGCAGAAAATCACATGGTTAAGCAAGGCTATCATATCGTACGCGAAGACCCCGATGAGGCGACCCGTTTGGCGTATCCTAAAATCGCTAAATTGGTCAGAGGGCATGGTTACCCTGCGGCACGGACGTCTATGAACAATCCATATGCACAGCAGATTGTGTCAAGGGTAAAAGAGGTGGTAGGAGAGGATTTAATCTTATTGCCCACCCTGGGAGGCTCATTGCCCTTGTATTTATTCACAGACGTATTGAAAAAGCCAGCGCTGGTTGTGCCAATCGCCAATCATGACAACAATCAACATGCCGCCAATGAGAATATAAGGATAGAAAACCTGTGGTATGGGATTAAACTGATGGGAGCCATCATGACCATGGCGTCAGAATAACAAAACGGGCTATAAATTATTTGGGACGCATCAGCTTGCTGAGGGCCGCTACCGTATAATCAATTTCCTCTAGGTTGTTGTACTTACTAAAAGAGAACCTTACGGCACCCCTTTTAGGATCTCGATTCAATTCAGCTAACACATGAGAACCGATATTTGATCCACTAGAGCAGGCGCTTCCACCCGAGGCAGAAATTCCAGAGATATCTAAATTAAAAAGGAGCATTTCATTATGGGATGTGGGCGGCAAACAAACATTTAATATCGTGTAAAGGCTCTGATTAAGATCAGCACATTGTCCATTGAATTGAACGCCAGGAATTTTTTTTATCAATTGATCAATCATGTATTTTTTGAGCTTTATGATTTGAGTTTTTTGTTCTTCCAGCTCCTCACAGGCAATTTCTAAGGCTTTTGCAAGTCCTACAATACCATAAATATTTTCGGTGCCTCCCCGCATGTTTCTTTCTTGTGCTCCACCGTTTATAAAGGGATTGATTTTATGACGGTAATTGACATAAAGAAATCCAACTCCTTTAGGCCCATTAAATTTGTGGGCAGAACCGACCAAAAAATCTACCGGTAAGAGTGATAAATCGAGGTCAATATGGCCCATGGTTTGTATGGTATCGGTATGAAACAAGGCATCGTGCTGATGGGCCAAGGTGCCTATTTTCTCTAAGTTAATGAGATTGCCGATTTCATTATTAGCATGCATAAGGGAGACCAATGTTTTTTTTGAAGGGATCTTCAACAGCATTTCTAAATGTTCTAGATCTATTTGACCGGCTTCTTTTAAATTAACAAAGCTTAATTTTAAAGGGTTTTGCTGAGCCAAGAGTTCTGCCGTGTGCAATACCGCATGATGTTCAATTTTAGAGGTAATGATGTGATTTACTCCCAGGGTATTCACACAACCAAAAAGGGCTGAATTATCGGCTTCTGTTCCGCCAGAAGTGAAAAAGATTTCACCCGGAGATGTTTTTAATAAAGTAGCAACTTTACTTCGGGATCTTTCGATATGAGATTTCACTGCTCGACCATGACCATGGATAGAAGAGGGATTTCCAAAATGGTCAAGCATCAGCGGTTTCATGGCCTCAAAGACTGTAGGGTCGAGGGGAGTAGTGGCTGCGTTGTCTAGATATACCTTCATCAAGGATAAATTAATCAATCAGTAATTATTTCTTTAATATCTGAAATAATTTTATTTGCTAAATGATTCGCAGTTACAAGATTTTCCGATTCTGCAAAAATTCTGATGATGGGTTCGGTATTTGATTTTCTAAGATGTATCCAATCATGATCAAATTCTATTTTCAGGCCATCGAGAGTATTGATGGGATGCTTGGCATACTTATTTTTGAGCGTTTCCAAAAGGGCATCAATATTGATTTCTGGCGTGAGTTCAATTTTATTTTTTGAGATGAAATAATTGGGATATTGCGCTCGTAACATCGAGGCTGGACGACCGAACTGAGCCAAATGTGAAAGAAACAGGGCAATTCCGACCAAAGCGTCTCTGCCATAATGCAATTCAGGATAGATAATCCCACCATTGCCCTCCCCGCCAATTATGGCAGCTACTTCTTTCATTTTGGCGACCACGTTGACCTCTCCTACGGCAGCGGGGTGATAAATTCCCTTGCGTTTTTCCG
>CAJXAT010000085.1 GCA_913050055.1 uncultured Flammeovirgaceae bacterium
AGGTATAAAAGGTATACCATTTGCTGACGACATTATGGATTTAATAGACACATTAATCCAACATTTTAATATTCCTATAGCTTCTGTTGAAGGAGAATTAATTAAGATACTCGAAGACCTTCCGAAAGAATTTGCTGGTATAAATGTCCCTGGAGCCATTATGAGAGGTGTAGTAGATCAAGGTTTAGGGGGTACAGTATCTACTAGGTTAGGCTTTGGAGACCTAGTGCCTTTCACAGGGATCTTAAAGAAAGGTCTTAAGGGAGAAGATTATAGGAGAGAAATAAAGAATGGTTTTGGCCCTGTGTTTTCAGCAAGTGCAGACAGTATAGCTACACTAATGAACATGGGAAGTTATGGGTTAGAAAAGGTAGGGCTTAAAGATGACACTACTTATTTTTCTAGTATTGTTAAAGGATCACCTGTAGCAGGGCTAAGGAATGTAGCAGAAAGTTATTCGTACTATAAAGATGGAATGATAACAAAAAATGACAAAACTATTGTTGTATTAGTAAAAAGAAGATATTCACATCCTTTCTTTGAAAAAGTAGTTACTTCTTCCAAGAAGTATCATGCGCATGATGAAAAGAATAAATACAAAGTAGGCCAAAAAGCCGAGAAGATAAAAGACACCTTCTATTCTATCCAATTTGTATTTACCAAAACTATACATAAAGAAGAAAAGCAATAAAGAACCTCCCATACAGATATATAAATCTATATTGAGCTGTACGTTATAACCTAAAGGGGCGTGTATGAAAGTCGCTATGTCTAAAACCAGAAGTACATTAAAATTATTGGAGCCAATGATGTTGCCTACAGCGAGATCAGATTTTTTCTTGAATGCAGCAACCGCTGAAGTAGCCAATTCGGGTAAAGAAGTTCCCGCTGCTAGAATAGTTAGACCAATCAATTTCTCACTTACATTATAATATTCAGCTATTTTGACGGCATTCTCAACAATAAGCTGGCCACCAAAAATTAGACCAGCGATACCACCGGTTATCATTAGAGTCGTCTTTAAACTTCCAAAAAGAGGAATTTGTCTAGTGATGTTGTATCAGGATTTCTTTTAATATTTAAAAATATATAGACCATGAACAATCCAAATAATGAGATGAGTGTCAGTGCATCTCTGTAGTCTAAACTATTTTGGGAAGCATCAAAGAAGAGGACATCGTTGGCCAAAATAAAGAAGACCACGGTAGCGGCTAGAGAAAAAGGGATCTCTTTCCATTGGGCATTTCTTTGGACCGTAAGCGGATAGATGATGGCTGAAATGCCTAGGATGAGATATAGATTAAAAATATTAGAGCCAATGATATTGCCAAATACGATGTCATGGGTTCCTTCCTCAGTAATAATAACTCCAGACATGGCGTTCACTACAAGTTCAGGAGCCGAGGTACCCATGGCCACAACAGTTAAACCAATGACTATATCAGAGACGTTAAATCTTTTGGCAAGCGATGAGGCACCATCTAAAAGAAAGTCAGCTCCTTTTATGGCAATGCAAATCCAATGTAATTAAAATAATATAAAAAAATATCATCATGCTTAAGCATTGTTTTTTAAGGGGGCTTTTTATATCAGTTTAATTTCCAAAAATGAAATTAAACATTAATGTTCAAAAATAAGCGTGAGAGTATCTAAAGTGATTAGAAATGCTTCAATAATGATTTTGAAAGTTTTGAGATTTGGGTATCAAGCTGATCCTTTTTTTCTTTCAGCTCACTTTTTCTTTGCAATGAAGAATGTACTGAAAAATAGATTTTTATTTTAGGTTCGGTGCCCGAGGGTCTGATCGATATTCGTGATCCATCTTCTGTAATGAACTGCAAAACATTAGATTTATGTGAGTCTAAAGAGAGGATTTTTTTTGTTTTGGTTTCTAAACGTGTAAGGTTTGAATAGTCAATAATTTCAGTTACCAAAAAATCATTTAAGAAGATTGGAGGGTTGTTCCTGAGTTTATTCATAATTTCATGGATTTCAAGGGCACCGGCTTTACCTTTTTTGGTAATTGAAATAAGCCCTTCATGGTAGAGGCCGAATTTGATCCATATGTCGAGTAATAAGTCAAATAGGGTTTTGTTCTGTTCTTTGGCCCAAGCAGTGAGTTCAGCAACCATCGCACAAGACATTACGGCATCTTTGTCGCGTACCTTATCTCCAATTAAATAGCCATAGCTCTCTTCTCCACCACCGATAAAGGTTTGCGTACTTTCAAGTTGACGAATTTTTTCAGCGATATATTTGAAACCCGTTAATGTATCCAAACAGGTTACCTTAAAATGTGCGGCAATGGCACTAATGAGTTCTGTTGTAACGATGGTCTTTACAATGTATTCCTGCCCTTTTAACTGCCCTTTTTCTTCCCACTGCGTAAGTAAATAATAGATGAGTAGTGCGGCGGTTTGATTCCCATTGAGCAGTTCAAACTCGTGGTTTGCATTTTTGGCAGCAATCCCGACTCTATCTGCATCTGGATCGGTTGCCAAAACGAGGTCGGCATCGATATTCTTAGCGGTTTTAAGGGCGATCTCTAGAGCTTCTGCTTCCTCTGGGTTAGGGTAAATGACGGTAGGGAAGTTACCGTCTGGTTGGGCCTGCTCTGAAACAACGGTGACATTTTCAAACCCAAATTTTTCCAAAGCCGAAGGTACCAAAGTAATCCCCGTTCCATGGATAGGCGAAAAAACAATTTTCAGTTCACTTGCTTTGTTTTTCTGAGGGGAGCTCAGACTCAGCGATGCGATCATGTCTAGGTATTGGTGATCTACGGTATCATCCAAGTATTTAATGAGGTTACTCTTTTTATCAAATTTTACGTCATCAATGGATTTAATTAGTTTAACATTGTTGATAACATGATTATCATGAGGTGCGATTAATTGCGCTCCGTCATTCCAATACGCCTTATAGCCGTTGTACTCTTTGGGATTATGAGAGGCGGTCAAGACGACGCCTCCATGACATTGGAGGGTTCTTATAGCGAAAGAAAGAGTGGGTGTAGGGCGAAGCTCTTTAAAGAGGTAGACAAGAATCTCATTGGCACTGAAAACCTCAGCCGTAATAAGGGTATATAATTCAGTATTATTCCTGCTATCATGAGCAATGGCTACTTTTAGTTGTTGATTTGGAAAGGCTTCTTTTAGATAATTTGCAAAACCTTGGGTCGCCATGGCTACCGTGTATTCATTGATTCTGTTGGATCCTATACCCATTAGGCCCCTTAAGCCACCTGTTCCGAAAGCAAGATCCTTATAAAAGGCGTCTTCAAAGGCAACGGGGTCTTTTTTTAATAGCTCAATTTGCTGACGGGCAGCATCACTTAATTTACTTGAGTTCAACCAAGATTGGGCTTTTTCTTTGAAATTCATTTATACTGTTTTTATTAAAGTAACGGATTTTAAAAAGGATCAGATCAGCTCTTTTTTTTTAAAAACCTATTTTATCCTTTACTCGAGCCAACACGGATTGGGCGATTTTAGAGGCCTTTGTTTCACCTTCACGCAGCATTTTCTCTAATGATTCAGGATCAGACATGAGTTGATCATAAATACTTCTTTCTTTATCAAATTTTTTGAGAATAAGTTCAAATAATTCTTGCTTGGCATGGCCATAACCATAATTACCACCTAAATAAGACTTGCGCAAGGCTTCAATTTCCTCATCAGATCCAAGTAATTCATAAAGTTTAAAGACATTGCAGGTAGCAGGATTTTTCGGCACTTCTAGGGTTAAACTGTCCGTTTGAATGCTCATAATGTTTTTTCTGAGTTTTTTATCAGGTTGAAAAATATCAAGGATATTTCCATAAGATTTACTCATTTTTTTGCCGTCAATTCCTGGAACAACCTCCATTTGATCACTGATCTGAGGTTCTGGAATAACAAAAATATCACCAAATTTTCGATTGAACGTAAGGCCTAAGTCACGGGTCATTTCTAAATGCTGCTTTTGATCTTTACCTACCGGAACAATATCAGCATCATATAATAAGATATCTGCAGCCATGAGGACAGGATAAACAAACAAACCCGCATTCACATCACTGAGCTTATCAGATTTATCTTTGAAAGAGTGGGCATTGGCCAGCATAGGAAAAGGAGTAAAGCAATTAAGAATCCAAGCCAATTCACAAACCTCGGGTACTTTTGACTGACGGTAAAACGTATTTTTTTCAATATCAAAACCACAAGCAATCCATGCTGCAGCTACTGATCTTACATTTTCCTTTCGCAATTCAGGATCTTTTATAGTGGTGAGCGAATGAAGGTCGGCAATAAAAAAATAGGAGTCGTTTCGCTCTTTCTTACTGAGTGCAATGGCAGGGAGTATAGCACCCAATAGATTACCTAAATGTGGTTTTCCAGAGCTCTGAATTCCGGTTAATATTCTGGCCATTTTTCTTTTTTCATACAAACCTATAATTCCTAGTTGAGAAATCAATTATTAACGACTAAAATTGTGAGTTTTCGCGTAATATTACGGAGATATTATGAGGCATCTTTCTATCGTTTTTATATTTCTTTCATTTTTTAGCTATGGTCAGTCAAGTCTTAGATTTCAGGAAACAGTTCATCGTTTCGGAGAAATCATTGAAAATGAAGAGGTTAGCCATACTTTTACCTTTCTAAATGAGGGCATGGATAGTGTTGGCATCACCTCAGTAAAGGCTTCCTGCGATTGCGTGGTGACGTCTTATAATCTAGAAAAAATAGCTCCAAGTGCATCTGATTCAATTACCATAAGTTTTAATGCGTCAAACAGATCAGGTGCTTTTCATAAGCTCATTCACGTGGTTAGCGGTGAGAATACCAGTACTGCCTTACAAATTACTGGTTATGTCATCAATAGTGTAAAAGATGCAATATCAATATTTCCAGCTCATTATGGAAATCTTTTTTTGCCTTACAAACTGTTTAATATGGGTTCTATATGGCATCATGAGAGAGTTGAAAAAGAATTTAAAATTTATAATAATTCAGATAGTGCAATGAGCTTTTTGATAGATTCATCTAGGATCCCAGACTTCATTCAATTCAGGATAATACCCAATACCTTGCCTCCCAAATCTATAGGGACCCTTCTTTTAAATTATGATCCTGTTCGTAGAGCAGATTTGGGTTTTCTTAGAGACGGTTTAGATATAAGAACGACAGATGTCGAGATGCCTCTGAAGCGAATCAGTGTGGTAGCTACGATTGAAGAATATTTTGAAATAAGATTAGCATCTAGGGAGGATTCAGTGAATTATCCTCAACTGGAATTATCTGATGAAAATATAGATTTTGGCAAATCATCAGCTGATCAACCCAAATTTCATACGCTAAGTTTGTATAATAGAGGAGTTGATGTACTCAACATCAGGACGATAAAATCTAATTGTGAGTGTATTGATTGGGATTTAAAAAAAGAGAATATTCCGGGAGGAGACAGTACGGTTTTGATGATTAAATTGGATCCGATCAATAGAAAAGGCCGTCAGTTTAAAAATATAACTTTATTTACCAATGACCCTTCGAATTCAACTCGGGTAATCTCTCTGAAAGCTCTGATACCCTAGTGCTATTTATTCGTTGGGATAGCTATTATTAGATCGGTCAATATCAGCCATTCTTTGACTGGGATCTATTTCTATCAATTTTATATTATTCAAATTAACTTTTATACGCAAATCATAGGTGGGATGGGTCCAAAGCCAGTCTTTCATTATTTGACGCGCCATGGCAGTTTCTGATTTTTTAGCACCTCGCATAATACCTAAGGGGATATAATAAGATTTTTTGGTCCCATTTTTTAAAGTAACTACTATGTCAATGGGCATGGGCATGGGGTCGATTCTTTTGAGTTGAATATGGGTAGATGCTCCAAGTGACTGTACCTCTTGAATAGCATAGTCAATTGTTTTGATTGAGTGGACCCAATAGTCATAGTACCAGTCTAACTCTATCGACGAAGTTTTTTCAGCTACTTTGATGAAATCATACATATTTGGGTGTTTGAATTTCCATTGATCGAAATAGGTCAATAGAATGTCTTCAAGGCATGAATTACCTACAACATAGCCCAACTGGGCCAGACTTACTGCACCCTTTGAATAGGCGGCTCCTTTGTAAGCAAAATTGGTTTCAAAATAATCTGCATGAGTGGACATCGGCTCTTCTTTACCACTAGATACCAAACTGAAATAATTAGTATAATGGCTAGTATTGGATCGGTTGTTGTCGGCTCCCATCAAATGGTCCATGGTAAGACTACTCGCATAGCTGGTGTAACCTTCATCCATCCAATGATAATAACTTTCGTTGGTAGCCAATATGCCTTGATACCAATTGTGCAAAGCCTCATGAACCGTTACGCCTACAAGACTTAATAAATCTCTGTGACCGGTGATGAGCGTAGACATCGGGTATTCCATACCTCCATCTCCTCCTTGAATTACATAGAAATTGCTAAAGGGATATGCTCCAAAATGGATATTCATGTACTGAAAGGCAGCTATGAGTATTTCAGGCAATTTTTTCCAATGCTTTGTGGCTTGGCCTTGCTGATAAAAAAAATGCAATTTGGGTCCGTTGGGGACTTGTGCTGTTTGATGAATATAATCAGGATCTGCAGCCCACATAAAGTCGTGCGCTTGTTCATTGAAAAAATGCCAAGTGAGTTTTCTGCCCTTATGCTTTTGGTCAATCAAGGGATCGTCTTGATAACCATATCCTATTTCATTATTATTCCTTAATACTCCGGAGGCAGCGACGATATAATTTTTATCTATAGTGATGGAAACATCAAATCGGCCCCAGGGTGCATAAAATTCTCTGGCTACATAGGGGTCTGCATGCCACCCTCGCGAATCATATTCGGCTATTTTGGGATACCACTGGGCCATAGAATAAGAAATTCCTTCTAGATTATCTCTACCTGACCTGCGTATTTGAACAGGGATTTGGGATTTAAAGTTCATATTCAGTTCCGTTGTGGATCCAGGTAAGATGGGGTAGGCCAATTGAACTTCAAGCACGGTATATTCTATATTGAATGATAACTCAGCACCTTCTTGTAGGAGGTTTTCTATGATATGATATCCAATTTCATCATCCTTCAATTTTGAAATCCGATCCATGACTCTATCATCGGGGTCTTCTATCGATCTACTCCGGACATCCATCATGCCATTGGGCTGAAAGGCATTAAAATAAAGGTGGTAATAAACTTTATGAAGTGTATCTGGACTGTTATTAGTGTAGCGCAGTATTTGAGACCCAGTAAATTGATGTTTTTTCACATCAACGTCTATTTCCATTTTGTAATCTACTTTTTGCTGCCAATAAGTCTGTTGAGAGAGACCAACCAAAGGTAGGGCTACAATTAGGCGTAATAAAGTTTTTATCATGCGTTAAAATAAATACAAAGAATAAAATTATGGCATCTAGGCGTCTATTTTGGCGTATTTCGCATTTTTCTCAATAAACTCTCTTCTCGGAGCTACTTCATCACCCATTAACATGGAAAACAATCGGTCAGCTTCAGCTGCAGATTCGATAGTCACCTGCTTTAAACTTCTGTTTTTTGGGTCCATGGTGGTCTTCCAGAGTTGTTCTGGATTCATTTCTCCTAAACCTTTGTATCGTTGGAAACTCACATTTTCTTCCTTACCATTACCCGCAACTTCTTTAACGACACGATCGCGATCATCATCAGACCAAGCGTATTTTTCTGTTTTCCCCTTTTTAACTAAATAAAGTGGTGGCAAAGCGATATAAAGATAACCTTTTTCTATGAGATCATTCATGTACCTAAAGAAGAAAGTTAAAATTAAGGTTCTGATATGGCTGCCATCAATATCTGCATCTGTCATGATGATCACTTTGTGATATCTCAGTTTTTCCATATTCAGAGCCTTTTCATTCTCTGGAGTACCGAACGAAATTCCCAAGGCAGTAATCATATTTTTTATTTCCTCATTATCGTATATACGGTGTTCTTGCGCCTTTTCAACATTAAGAATTTTACCTCTTAAGGGAAGAATTGCCTGAAAAATCCTATCGCGGCCTTGTTTGGCAGACCCACCTGCCGAGTCTCCCTCAACTAGATAGATTTCACAGGCCTCCGGATCTTTATTTGAACAATCTGCAAGTTTTCCTGGTAATCCTGATCCCCCTAAAATATTCTTTCGTTGCACCATTTCACGTGCCTTTCTTGCCGCGTGGCGTGCTTGCGCTGCCAAAACAACTTTCTGAACAATCTGTCGAGCTTCTTTTGGATTTTCTTCTAAATAATTATTAAGCATCTCGCTCACACAAGTATCTACGGCTCCACTTACTTCAGAGTTCCCTAATTTTGTTTTGGTTTGGCCTTCAAACTGAGGCTCGGCCACCTTTACAGATATTACGGCAGTAAGTCCCTCTCTAAAATCATCACCAGTAATTTCCACTTTCACTTTATCAAGGATACCCGATTTGTCGGCATAGGCTTTCAAGGTTCTGGTTAGGGCACGTCTAAATCCTGCAATGTGCGTACCGCCTTCAATGGTATTGATGTTATTGACATAAGAGATGACATGCTCGGTATAAGAGGTATTATAACTCAATGCCACTTGAACGGGAATCGACCCTTTTTCACCATCCATGTAGATGGGATGAGGAATTAAGGTTTCTCTGGAGACATCTAAATACTCTACAAATTCTTTTAATCCTCCCGTGGACAAAAAAGTTTCTCCTTTGGCTGATCCATCATCCTCCTGCTCTCTATGATCTTTTAAAGTGATGGTAATTCCGGCATTTAAAAAAGAAAGTTCTCTACACCTAGTAGCGACGGTCTCATAATTATATTCACCGGCAGTAAATATTTTTTTATCAGGATGGAATTCAATAATTGTACCTGTTATATCAGTAGTACCTACCTCTTTAACAGAATATTTAGGTATGCCTTTGTTATATTCTTGCTGATAAATGATTCCATTCCTATGAATAGTAGCAATCAATTTACTTGAAAGTGCATTGACGCAGGAGACACCCACCCCATGAAGACCCCCTGAAACTTTATAGGTGTCTTTATCAAACTTACCTCCAGCGTGAAGTACAGTCATGACCACTTCAAGTGCAGACCTTTTTTCTTTTTCGTGAAGGTCTGTTGGAATGCCTCTACCGTTATCAGTTACGGTAATAGAATGATTAGTATTAATTTCAACATTAATATCCGAACAGTGTCCAGCTAAAGCCTCATCTATAGAGTTATCGACTACTTCCCATATCAGATGGTGAAGTCCTTTGATTCCAATGTCACCTATGTACATTGCCGGTCGTTTTCTGACGGCTTCGAGTCCTTCTAGAACCTGAATATTATTGGCTGAGTATTCTGATTTATTGGGTGCTTTATTTTCTGACATATATATATATTCTACATACAAAAGTAATTAAAAATAGTCTTATTATCATGAGAAAATCTTGATTATCGGAATAAAGATTGGGATCTAAAAAATAATCTTAAAATGGGATGAGCTGTGCGTAGAGAAACGGGCTAATCTCGTTAATTAATCGTAGGTGTTCGAAGCTAACATAATTAAGGTACAGGCTTGTAAAACCTCTATGCCTTCGTTTTGGGCACGATCCATGAACTTAGGGTTTTCTGTTCCAGGATTAAAGATGATTCTTTTAGGTTTCATAGAAAGGATATAATTTTCATAAGCCAATTGATTTTTTGGGTTGAGATAAAGGGTCACGGTATCGATTTCATCATATTTTTTAAAGACACTGAGATCTTCTATTTTTTTTCCAGCAATGAATCCTGGTTTTATCCCAACAGGGATAAATGATTTGCCAGCATCATGGAGCCTGAGGGCAGCTATATTTCCATATCTTGATGGATTCGGTGAAGCCCCAATGATGAGCGTTTTTTTTTGTATTTTCATTTTATACTTTTTGTCGAAAAACCGATCATGATACCCAAGTTAAACGATAGTAAAGAAGATTCTAGTTTTAAATCATTAAAATAATTATCATATTTAAGGTTCTCACTATACAACCCTTTCCATTTTGTCATGCCTATATTCACTCCAGTAAAAGCATCTAAGACAAAACCTTTTCCGTCTGATTTTTTCATCCATTTATATCCAATATAGATACCATACTCGAGAGATATTTCACGACTTTGGATGAATAGAGATTGAAATGGAAGTACTGTTTGATCTAGCCCATTTAATTGGTGTTTGTGCAGCATCAAAGAAATTTGATGTCCAAAATAAGCCATACCCAAATCACTATCTTTTTGATAGAATTTTTGCTTAAATATGAGATTATGACCATATTCATATGGCTTATAATCATTGATATCTGAGAATTTTTTGAAGATGGGATCACGGTAATAACTATAAAGGATTTCATAACCCAATCGTTCTTGAAAATACAATTCTATACCCATGGATATTTGGTTAAATATAGGATTGAGAAGACCTGAGGTCAAAATCAACCCCTTGTATTCTTGGTTCTTTTTATTAAAGTATCTATTTACATTGGGCTTATAAAAAAAATCAGGATTTTGTGCTTTTAAGTTTGGATTGATGATTTGGTTGAAGTCCGTTGGAGGTTGGATTTCTGATGAATTCTCGTAGAAAGGTGTGTACTTACCTTGCAAATTTCCTTTTTTATCATAGATCATCCATTCCCCAATTTTCTTATCGTTTTCTAAGGTACCGGTGGTATGTAAAGAACCATCGGGATAAAAGCCTTCATAGACACCTAATCCATTTTCAAAAATGGCCTTACCAATCATTTCTTCATTATTATCAAAGTAAATCCAATCACCCCATTTTTTACCATTTAAAATACTTCCTTGAGATTGAATATTGCCAGCAGTATTGAAAGATTTTATATTGCCAATATCATTTGAGAAATCTCCTGAACTTTTGAGGATGCCATTTTCATCAAAAAATTTCCAATAGCCTTGTTTATTTCCTAACAGATAATTTCCTTCAGCCTTTTTTACACCATTTTCATTCCAATAAACCCAAGTGCCCTCTTGCTTATCGTCTTTAAAAAAGCCTTTGCTGGCTACTTGACCATTTTCAAAAAAAAAGGTCCATTGACCAGATCTTACCCTATTTATTTTTGTTCCTTGATGTTTTATATTCCCATTGGAATAAAAGCTGCTTTGTACTACGACGGTATCATTCTGAATCCATTTGGTTTTATTTAGAAGACCCTCTTGATTATATTCTTTCCAAAGACCTATTTTTTTTCCATTTAACAATTCCCCTGATGATTTTATTTTTTCTTCACTGTAATAATCTTTGTAAATACCATTCTTCAGCCCATTATTAAAGTTGACTTCTCTTTGTTTGATCCCTGAGCTGTCATAATATTGCCAAAGTCCATGTTGCTTATTATTCATAAAATAACCGATGGCTTTTTTATAATTATTGTCATGATAATAGCTCCAAAGGCTATCTGCATGATTTAAATGATAGAACCCTTCGATTTTTTTATGTCCATTTGGATAATAAGCAAGGTAAGGCCCTTCCAATGTGGAGTCATTAACGGAGATACTTATAACACTTTCAATTCTTCGATTTTGTCCGTCAAAATAGTTTTTTTGAAGTAATAATTGCCCCTGACAGATAGGAGCCCAGAATAGAGAAAAAAAGAGGAAATAATAATTTTTATGCACAATTTAAATATTAAAATCTAATAAAATATTTTTTCATAAAAAGGATTAAGTGAATGCATTGCAAAGTAAATTTGAATTAAAATTCAATGTCAAACAAAGTTAACGAAATGTCCAAAACTTCATCCTCTCCGAGCCATCAAATAGCAAGTAATTATCAGGATCATTTTGAGTCTCCAGATTATTATCAGCTTGACGACCTTCTCAGTGAAGAGCATTTGATGATTCGGGCTTCTATTAGAGATTTTGTCAAAAAAGAAATTACCCCATTTATTGAAGGTTGGGCAGAGAAAAATTACTTTCCAAACGAGATTGTGACAAAGTTTGGATTGATGGGAGCTTTTGGTCCCACCGTTCCACTGCAATATGGTGGGGGTGGACTGGACTACATCTCTTATGGTCTTATCATGCAAGAGATCGAACGAGGTGATTCAGGAATGCGATCTACCGCATCAGTTCAAGGCTCTTTGGTGATGTATCCTATTTATACTTATGGCTCTGAGGAGCAGAAGCAAAAGTTTTTACCCAAACTAGCTTCAGGCGAAATTTTAGGTTGCTTTGGTTTGACAGAACCCAATCATGGCTCGAATCCGTCTAGTATGGAGACAATATTTGAAGATAAAGGAGATCATTATTTGTTGAATGGAGCCAAAATGTGGATTTCTAACGCACCTCATGCGGATATTGCCGTCGTTTGGGCAAAAGATGAAAAGGGTAGAATTCATGGTCTGATAGTAGAACGAGGGATGGAAGGGTTTACTACGCCGGAGACCCATGGAAAATGGTCATTGCGGGCATCCTGTACAGGAGAGCTTGTTTTTAGTGATGTGAAGGTGCCTAAAGAAAATTTATTGCAAGGCAAAACAGGTTTGGGCGCCCCCATGCAATGTCTCGACAGTGCTCGCTATGGTATTGCTTGGGGAGCGATTGGAGCGGCTATGGATTGTTACGATGCCGCCCGCAGATATTCATTAGAACGTATTCAATTCGGGAAGCCCATAGGGGCATTTCAGTTAATCCAGAAAAAATTGGCAGAAATGTTAACAGAAATAACCAAAGCCCAATTACTTAATTGGAAATTAGGATTGATGATGGAGCAGGGCAAAGTGACTACGCCTCAAATATCTATGGCAAAAAGAAATAGTGTTGAAGTAGCCTTGAATGTAGCAAGAGAAGCACGACAAATACATGGGGGTATGGGTATTACAGGGGAATTTCCAATGATGCGACATATGATGAATCTTGAATCTGTTGTTACTTATGAGGGTACGCATGATATTCATTTATTGATTTTGGGTGCAGACATAACTGGAATCAACGCTTTTTCCTAAAACCTCTTGAAGGGTTCAATAACTAGTACTCAGCAGTCCTGGTGTGAATGGCAAGTAAAGGTATGGCCTTGAAATAAAGGTTGATCATCCAGTCTAGCTATTGCGTTATTAATTACTTTGATTTTTTATTATCTCACTTACCCATGAATCGCTTGATCAGCCACAATTATAGATTGCTCGACCAGAAATAATCCTAAAAAAGCTTACCAACAGATAATCGATACTCATTCCTATGAAGAGCTATCATATTTTTAATATTTACGTATTTATCTTATTATATTATTTCATGTATATATGTTTATTGAAAATTTGTTAATAGTCTCAAAAGTTAAAATTAGATAGATTTAGTAGTAATAAG
>CAJXAT010000086.1 GCA_913050055.1 uncultured Flammeovirgaceae bacterium
CAGAATACAATCAAAGAAAATGCCCCAAATATTATCCTTATTATGGCAGACGATTGGAGCTACCCTCATGCGGGATTTTATGGAGATAGTTCTGTGAGGACGCCAACCATGGATCGGTTAGCCCAGGAAGGTGTCGTTTTTGAACAGGCCTTTGTTTCGGCCCCCTCATGCACTCCTTCAAGGGCCGCAGTACTTTCTGGTCAACATTTTTGGAAATTGGGAGAAGGAGCCAATTTATTTGGAAGATTGCCTGCTGAAGTTCCGCTTTACACTCGCATAATGATGGATGCTGGCTATGCTGTGGGGTTTACAGATAAAGGTTGGGGTCCTGGTTCACACGATCATTTACTCACAAACCCAGCGGGACCATATTTCGAATCCTTCAAGGATTTTACTGGAAAAGTAGCCCCCGATCAACCCTTTTGTTTTTGGTTTGGAAGTTATAATCCGCATAGAGGTTACGAGGAAGGTTCCGGAAGACAAGTGGGTGTGGATATTTCCAAAATTTCGCTTCCCAAGGTATATCCAGAAAGTGACGTAGTTCGATCTGATATGGCAGACTACCTCAAGGAGGTACAGGATTTAGACGACGAAGTCACTCAACTAGTCAGTCATTTAAAATCTAAAGAACTCCTTGATAATACCATCATCATCATAACCAGTGACAACGGTATGCCTTTCCCCAGAGCAAAGGGAAATTTATATGATTTGGGCACACGCGTGCCCTTTATAATATGGTCTGGAAAGAAGCTTAAGCAAGCAGTAGCTCGAAACAATCAACTCATCAGCCTTACCGATTTAGCACCTACGTTTTTAGATTGGGCCGGATTGGAAATTCCAAAAGAGATGACAGGTAAGAGTTTGGTTAAATTATTGGAAGACTCTTCTTATAAACTTAGAGAAGCAGTTTTTTTTGGTCGCGAACGTCATGTACCGGGACAAGAAAATGGAGACTGGGGAGGTTATCCCATGCGGGCTATTCGAACACAGGAATACCTATTGATCAAAAATTTTTCTCCTGATAGATGGCCTGCAGGAACGCCTAATTATAAAGAAGCTTCTTTTTTCCCTTCTTATTTTTCAGACGTAGATGGAGGACCTACTAGAGCATACATGATCCATCATCAGAAAGATGATATGGAGCATCAACGATTGTTTGAAAAAGCCTTTAGCAAAAGACCAGCCTTCGAGTTGTACGATATCAAAAAGGACCCCTGTCAGTTAGAAAACATTTTCGATAACCCTATATCTTCAGCTATCAAAATACAACTTCAAAACTTACTGAGTGCTGAATTAATTAAAACCAAAGATCCACGTCAAATCAGAAAAGGAGAAATTTTTGAACAAAATAATTATGATGGTGGCGCTCCGTTTCCACCAGATTTTGTCAGACAAGGCAATCGGTATGCGACTTTAAGAATAGATAGCTTTCCTTCCAAATGGGTAATCCCAAGACCTATTGAGGTATTATTACCAGTTAATATTTCTTATAGTGACCGACTTCCCGTCATTTATATGCTTGACGGACAGAACATATTTCATCCAAATAATGCAGGGTTTGGTATGAAGGGATTAGAAAGAGGTTGGGATGTTGATTTTATTTTAGACAGTTTAAATGAGACAGGCTTTAACCAAAAAGCCATTATTGTAGGCGTTTTTAACACGGGCATAAGGCGTCGAGCTGAATACATGCCAGAAGAGCCTCGGGAAGAGGTATTGAGAAGGCTGAATTTAATGGAAGACGATTATTTCAGCAATATTCCTATGCATTCTGATAATTATTTGAGATTTATGGTAGAGGAGTTAAAGCCTTACATGGATACTCATTTTAAAACATTAGCCGATCGGGAGTATACCTTTATTGCGGGCTCTAGTATGGGAGGTATGATTTCTGCTTACGCCATCAGTAAATACCCAGAAATATATGGTGGCGCTGCCTGTTTGTCTACGCACTGGCTACCCTTGGATGGGGTATTTGTTGATTATTTTGAAAAAAACCTTCCAGATCCGACAACACATAAGCTATATTTTGACTTTGGGACAAAAGGCCTTGATGCACGTTATGAGCCTTATCAAAAGGAAGTAGACCAAGCGATGCATCGTAAGGGTTACAAAAAGGGTATAAATTGGATCACTAAAAAAGTTTCTGGAGCAGATCATAACGGAGCCGCTTGGCATCGACGGTTTCATGAGCCGTTAATTTTTTTACTATCAAATAATTAACGAATATACAAACTATTGATAAAGGGATCTCTCAAGTATATGAGCTGTTTGGGTCGGATATCAAATGGAGCTAGGCTTGAAAGGTGTAATTATTTTTGGGTGATGTAGGTCTCTACAATGCAGACCCAAAGAGCATACCCTTTCTCATTCAAATGTGTGCCATCATAAGTGAGAAAAGGGCTCATCAATCCATCTTCGGCAGCAAAATGTAGGTAAAGATCAATCAAATGATAAGTCCCATCTGATTGATGCGTTTCCATTGCGTTATTCACAATATTTACTTTTTTATTGATGAAATCTCTCACCGTTAGTAAGAGTGTTTAAACGTAAATCTGTGTATTGGGTAATTTTTCATGGAGCAAGGTCGTAATTTTAAGTAAATTTTCGATCACAAAATCTGTTGAAGGGATTTACTTTTGATAGTGCAGGTTGAATAAGTCATTGATGCCAATCATGATAAAAATGGACGTAGGTTTATATTTGATTAATTCTCCCAGTCTTAAAAGAACCCCATCTTTAACATTTCCAGAAATACCTCTATTTTTCGCATTATCAATGCCTAATTTAGCTCCCCAATCTTTACCGCCCTCAGTGATGCTATTACCTATAAAAACGATATCTCCCATTGATAAGGGATGCTCCTTAAATTCTTTGATTTTCTCTTTATAATGATTTTCTGTTCATTCAGTGTGGTATACTAAAACAGTATTTTCTGGGGGATAAAGTAGTTCTAAGGTGGATTGAACTACCGCATATTCAGTATCCATTATGAGGGTTCAAAAAAATAAAAAAGTATAGACCTTTTTATCCATGATTAAGAATATATTGTTTTCTGTGAGCTTAATGACCAATTATGGGAAACTTTCCCACAATTGTATCTGACATTTTAGAGTCATATCTAAAAACAGTATCATTTAGGGGGAAAACACTTCTGACACGTCATGTAAATGAGCAATATGAAAAAATACTTTCATTTATCTTTTTTTCTTCTGACTATTATCTCTTTTAGCTGTGGCTCTGATAAGGGCTCTGGTATTAGTAAAGGTAATTTACAAAAATATCTTCATGTCCCTTCTCCTTCTTGGCAAGATCAAATCCTCTATTTTATCGTGACCGATCGATTTATGGATGGAGATGCAACCAATAATGATCAAGGTGCAGGTGAGTATAAAAAAGGAGATGGAGCTTATTGGAATGGAGGGGATCTTAAAGGGATTACTCAAAAGATTAATTATATGCAAGAGCTAGGTGTAACAGGAGTTTGGATCACACCACCAGTAGCCAATCAATGGCGAAATCCACAACATACAGGAACTGGAAATCATGGATATTGGGCGAGCAGATTAGATCAAGTAGATAAACACTTAGGGGATTTAGGAGATTATAAGATGCTTTCGGCGACTTTGCACTCCAAAGGAATGTATCTTATTCAAGACGTCGTAGTAAATCATTTTGGAGATTATTATACCTATGATGGGCCCTATGACCCAAAAGATGTATCAAAAAACTTTAAGCTGCACGACGTTGAGCAGCCCATGCAATATCCTTTTAACCATAATGATGCTAGAAAAGAGGAAGATCGTGAACTGGGCATTTACCATTTTGCACCAAATTTCACTGACCATTCAGATACGATTCAAAAAACACAATTTCAATTTGCTGATTTGGATGACCTCAATACGTCCAATCCTTTGGTTCGTGATGCTTTGAGAGAAAATTTTGGCTACTGGATTACAGAGGTGGGGGTTGATGGATTTCGATTTGATACACCACATATGGTCGAACATGATTTTTGGCATAGTTTTCTTCATGAACAAGAGGGGGAGCATCTCGGTATTAATCTGTTAGCGCAACAGTTGGAAAAAAAACATTTTTTAACTGCTGGTGAGGTTGCTTTTTTTCCTAAACCTTTTGATCATTCGGGAACGAAAGAAGCACGAAAATATTTAGGAACTAAGAACAAACCTGAAATGAATTCGATATTAAATTTTCCCTTAAACACAGCTATTAACCGAGTTTTTATTGAGAAAAAACCTACCAGTACCCTCTCTTTCAGGATGAAGAGTATTCAAGAAAATTTTCAACGGTCTGATCAGTTGCTTAATTTCATTGATAATCATGATGCGCCTCGACTCCTCGCTAAATCTGATCGTCAGACCATGAGACAAGCATTGTTGTTCATCATGACCATTCCAGGAGTTCCTGTAATATATTATGGAACCGAACAAGAGTTAACCGGAATGCGCCAAACTATGTTTAAGGGGGGTACGGGATCACCCGACCGCGATTATTTTGATACAGAAAGTGACTATTTTAAATTTGTTCAGAGCCTAATAAAATTAAGAAAGACAAATGAAGTGTTTCGAAGAGGCCAACTTAAAATAGTAAGAGACAATTCTTATGGTCCTGGATTATTCATATACGAAATGAGATTAGATGATGTTTCTGCATTGATTTTGATTAATACTTCAGAAAAACTTCAATTGGTTGATGGATTAAGTTTACCCACATTTAATCCAGGAAATTATGTTTCTAAATACAGTATTGGAGTCAAAAATGAAATTTTATCGGTTTCCAATGATAGAATTATAGATATGATTTTAGATGCTAAAAGTGCACAAATTTATTTGAATACTGACCGTTCACAGGCAAAGTTCGATTTGCATGGCAGCATCGGATTAAATAATGATTTCCCAGAAATTTTGACCACCTCAACCATTCATTTAACTGGAAAAGCAAAGAGAGTTGAAAACATGGGTTTGGTGATAGATGGAGACTATGAGCATTTATTACCCATCACAAATAGGAATCAGAATAGCTGGTTCCATGATTTAAGCTTGAGTAATTTAATGAATGGAAAACACAAGATAACTGCGATTGGCTATGATGATAAGGGATCTTTAATAACCTCATCTCAACAATTTACTTTGGCCTTACCCACTAAACATTTATTCCATTTTGAGGACGAAATCCAAGATGACTACGGTCCCAATGGGAAATACACTTATCCTAGTCATAGAAGCTTTAGTCACCAACAAGATATAAAGGCTGTGGACGTCTCTCTTACTGGAAATAATTTAACCTTAGAGATTACTATGTCAGAAATCACTCAAATATGGATACCTCCAAATGGATTTGATCATGTGTTATTGAATATTTATATTGATATGCCCGATAAACAGGAAGGAGTGAAATCTTTACCTTTTCAAAATGCTTTTTTTCCTAATGAGGGTGAGTGGGATTATAGATTTGCTTTGGGTGGTTTTGGAATAGAAGCATTTCAAGGTCATCCTTTTATTTCGGGTCCTGAAAAATTAGGAAAATCTATCATGACGCCATTTGTAAATGTTGATTATGAGCAGAATAAAATAATTGTCACGCTTCCAGCTAAAATGTTGGGAAACCCGACTACATTAAAAAATACTAACCTATACATCAATACCTGGGACGGAAGCGCCAGCTACCCTAGGGCCATAGAAAAGATGGGAACAACTTGGGCTTATGGGGGAGGGAATTCCAGCAGTCCCAAAATAATGGATGATATTAATATAATCACATTGGAATGAGAACTAAAAAATATGACTGGAACAAAACCCTTTTCCTTTTTTTTGTTTGCTTTTCGGCTTGCAAGCCATCCGTAGAAGAGATCATCCCACCTAATTTTATCATCATCTTTGCCGATGATCTGGGTTACGGTGATTTGAGTAGTTTTGGACATCCGACCATTCATACACCACATCTTGATCAAATGGTCCAAGAGGGGATGAAACTTACGCAATTCTATGTAGCAGCCTCCATCTGTACTCCTAGTCGGGCCGGACTATTGACGGGTAAATTACCGGCCAAAACAGGATTGGCAGGGGCACGACGTGTTTTATTTCCTGATTCATACGGAGGTCTTCCAACCACTGAGCCGACCATCTCAAGCATACTCAATAAAGCTGGGTACGCAACAGCATGTATTGGGAAATGGCATCTAGGACATAAAAAAGGATTTTTACCTACTCAACATGGGTTTGATTATTATTTCGGTATACCTTATTCCAACGATATGTCACCACCTAACAATAATTGGGATTACGCCAAAGCGGCCTTTCCCCCCTTGCCATTGATGGAAGACACAAAAATCATAGAGTTGGAACCAGATCAAAGCCAATTAACAAGAAGATACACTGACAAAGCACTTGCATTTATAGATAAAAATAAGAATAAGCCATTTTTTCTGTACATGCCGCAGACCTTTCCTCATGTGCCTTTGTATGTGGACAGTCTTGATGCAGGAAAAAGTAAAAGGGGTCTTTATGGAGATGTGGTTCAAGTATTAGATAAAAGTGTAGGTGCCATTTTAGACAAATTAAAGAAACTAAATATTCATGAAAATACTTTTGTCATCTTCACCAGTGATAATGGTCCTTGGGGTTGGGTAGGAATTAACGGAGGGTCTGCAGGACTACTGAGAGGAAAAAAAGGCTCGCCTTGGGAAGGGGGTTTTCGTGTGCCAACCATCGCTTGGATGCCGGGAACTATCGGTGAAAATAAGATTTTTGATGGGGTAGGTAGTACGCTTGACTTGCTACCCACGTTTTTAGGCATGGCAGGTATTGAGTATCAAAAAGAGGAACTGGACGGTATAGATTTATCTGAGAGCTTTACGAAAGGTACAGCCCTAGAACATCCCATTTACTATTACCAGCAACAAGAACTGATGGCCCTACGGACGGGTGCTTGGAAAATTTTTATAAAAAACCCAAATCCCTATCAAGAGGAATTTACGGATGCTGATATGCCGCTATTGTACAATCTTGACCAAGATCCCTCAGAACAGTTTAATTTGGCTGATAAAAATGTTCGAAAGGTTAATGAAATGATGAATATTGTGAATCTTCATATTGAAAAAGCGAAGATTAAGCCCTCTTTAATTGACTCAATAGCGCCAGCATATCAAGTCACCTACGATCGGTATCATTAACATTTTTTTCTGTCCCAAAAGCAATAAATTATAGGTGTCTGATAGCCACTAATTTAGTGAGTCTATTCCATTTAAAAAGAAGCTAATCTGATGTGCTTTTTAAGTAGGCACGTCTGATCAACAGAAAACCTAATAAAACAAAAGGAATACTCAAGAGCTGACCTTGGTTCAAGACAAAATCATTTCCAAATGCAACATTATTTTCTTTAATGACCTCTTGTACAATTCTTGATCCAAAAATAAATAATAAAAACAAACCCCAAATCAAGCCATGTGGAGTTTGATCCTTTTTTTTATTCCAAACGAACATAAGTATTAAAAAGGTTAAAAGACACACGGCTGCTTCGTAAAGTTGACTAGGATGCCTAACAATCCCATTCATTTTGAAATAACCTTTATATCCTTGACTTGTTTTTATAATATTCATCCGACCGTCTTCAGTACTGATTAAGGTGGGAATTTTTTGTTTTTTTAGCAGCAGAGGTTTTACGTTTTTCATAAGAATATTTGTTGCTTGCTTCAGGCTGGATATGCGTTCATAAAGTTGGATTTCAAGGGTAAGCTTTGGATGATTTGTATTCAAATTGGCATCTTGATCTATTATTGAAATCATTTTAACTGCGGGGATACGATTTTTTATTTCCTGAATTTTTGTTCCAACAAAAACAACGCCACAATTGGATCCTGTGGGAGTACCTATGATTTCACTATTCATGAAATTTCCGAATCTAATGAAGATGGATCCCAAAGCGACCACAATGGCCATGCGGTCCACAATTTGCAACCAACTGTGGCCTTGTCGATGATGTTTAATGATTTGCCATTTTTTTCCTTTAATTTCAATCTTATAAACATAAAAATAGAGGGCAATTAAGATTCCGACAGCACAACCATGAGAAGAGAGACCCCCTTCCCAAATTTTCAAAATATCGATTGGATTATTTAAATACTTAAAGGGTTCATAAAAAACGACATGACCTATTCTTGCACCTATCACGGTGCCCACAATCATATACAGGAGTAAAAAATCTAAATTATTTTTAAATCTTTTTTCTCTTTTGTAAATAGATATAATCACAAAACGGCTAACAATGAATCCTAAAGCGAACAAAAAACTATACCAAAAGATGGTAAAACGTTATTACAATTTGATTACGATGCGTATCACGTTAGAATAATAGCAAAGTTGATTGGATACGATTTACCAAAAACTTCGGTTCACCAATGGTTGGCAGACCAATATGGTTGTTCGTATGATGAATCCAAAGGAAGAACATTTAGAATCCTTTATGGTGGTGTATCCGATGAAGATAGAAAGATTCCGTTCTTCGACAAAGTAGATAAGTTTATTCACAAAATGCAAATCGAATCGGTTGATAGAGGATATCTACAAACACCAAAAGGTAGGAAGATTCCGTTGGGGTGGATTGAACAACCAAACGCTCAAAAATTCTTTAACTACATTCTACAAGCGACAGAAACGGAATTCAACATCGAATCTATCAAAAGATTAAAAGAAAACGACTTACCACTTCCTATTCTTTACACATACGATTCATTCTTATATGAGTTTGGTATAGAAGATAAGGAAATTATACTAAAAGTAAAAGAAACATTGGAATCATTCGGATTTCCAGTTAAGCAGGATTGGGGTTCGGATTATTCAAAACTCTAATATTTATATATTGAACTAAACTATACTAAATGAAAAGGAAGTTAAGCTTATCCCTACTATTATGCGTAGGAGTTGTTTTGAGTTTGTTCGCTCAGACCAGAACAAATGTAATTATTAAAAATGAAGTTTTTAAAGTATCTTACAATGAAACGTTGGAACAACCAAATTGGGTTGAATATGATGTTCGTAAGATAACTAAAGTAGCTGATAGAGATGGAATGGACTTTTACACAGTAAAAGGAGTGTACACATCTAACTCAGCTGATTATAAGAATAATGTTTGGGATAAAGGGCATATGGCTCCGGCCGCTGCCTTTACCGATTCATATAAAAATTTAAAAACAACATTTTCGTATTTAAATTGCTCTCTACAATTTGATAAATTAAATAGAGGAGCATGGAGAGAGTTAGAAGCACAAGAAAGAGTGTGGGCAAACAAATTCGGTACTCTAAAAGTTAGAGTAGTTTTAGAATTTAAAGAAGGACATATGGTTCTACCTACAGGTGGACATGTTCCAAGTGGATATTTTAAATATATAAATTTTCCAAATGGAGATTCTAAATGTTATTATTTTCCAAACTCTACACCAACTAAACATTGGAGTGAATACGAATATAGTTGTAAACGAAGAAAAAGTGTAATATAGGATATTTATAGATGGTGGATAAGAATCAGATTATAGAACAAATAATAGAAGAATTGAACTTCCGTTCAAGAGAAGGGTATCCCTTACTTAAAAAATCTTCACATATAGAATTACTTAGTGAGATTCTGACCGAATTAGGATTATCATCAATCAAACACGAACTTATTGAAAATCTTTTAATAGAAGATGAAGAAGAACCCTTAGATGCTAGAGAAAAAGAACGAGCTAAGAAAATGGGGCTTGTTTGGAAAGGTAAAGGATATGGGAAAGAAGAAGATGATTTTATATCTTATAAAAATGATGGTGGTAAGTTAGTAAAAGTAGATAAAGATGGTGAATCAGAACCTGAAGAAACAAAAACAGCATTTTCGGGTGAAGCTGGTGATGAATTTAAATCACAATTACCAAAAGAAGACCCAGCATATAAACCATCAAAAAAAGCTAAGGAAGGTAGTTATGAATCCATAAGTACAAATGCTTCACAAAAGGTAAAAGAATTATATGGTGAAGATGGTAAAGGAGAATTACTACAAAAATCAAAAACTTCAGATGATGCATTAAAAAATGGATATGTTAAAGGAGCTAATTGGGTAGCACCAGGAAATGCTGGTTCTAACTTTAATGAAAATATGTCTAATGAAGGTGCACTTATATTAGAAAAATATCCTGATTTATCTGAGGATGAATTGGTTGATATAATTTTCAAAAAGACGAGAGGTTCAAAATTAGGTGGACAACAGAAAAAAACAACCATTGAAGGTAGTGATAAAGGTAATGTTCCAAAAGATATACCAACATCAGATAGAGACTTATATAGAAATTGTATAATAACGGCTCGTTCAGCTAGGTCAAAATATAGTAGAGCTAAAAAAGCTAAAGAAGCAGCTTCATCTCAAGTTGGATTTGGTACACAAACCAATACTATGGCATTTGGTGGAACTTCTTCTGATTTGGATAACTTATCAAATGAAATAAATTCAGCTAATAAAGTATTCATACATGATGCTGGTACAGATAAAGTATATGAAATACCAAAAGATGTTATGAAAGAGTGGGTAGCTAGTTCAGGTGGTGGTGAAAACGCATCTGATACTGCGGTACTTACTAAAGATGAGAATGGTAATATTATTTATGATGGGTGGAGTGATAAAAAAGGATTATCAGATATTCAAGGAAACTCTACACTAAATGATGATTTTAGTAAAGCAGATAAAACAGTTGATGAATTAGTAAGTAGTGGTAAGGTGGATTCTGAAATAGCAAGTCAAGCCAAATCAATTATTAATAACGCACAATCTGAATCCAATGATATAGAACAAGGATATAAAAATGCCGTTTATAAAGAGGGACAATATCTAAGTACATACGAAGAATCGAAAAAAGATAAGTTGGCATCTATTCTTGAACAACAAGATAAAGGATACGAAGAAGCTGGTACAAAAAATCATGTTCAGAATCTAATGAAAAAAACAGATAGTAAAACTCATAGAGAAGCTCTTGATAAATTATTAGAAGGTAGAGATATTCAATGGGAGTGGGTTAAAGGTCATTCCGGCGATAAATATAACGATATTGCAGATAAATTAGCAGTAGATGCCATAACAAGTCTAAAAAAAAATAATTCTAAAGAATTGTCACACCTTGATTCAGAAGGAAAAATTAAAATGGTAGATGTTTCTGGAAAAGGTATTACCTCTAGGACTGCTGTCGTTTCTGGTAAAGTAGTTATGAAAAAAGAGACATTGGAAATAATAAAAAAAGGTGAGTTGAAAAAAGGAGATATTTTCACACTTTCCAGGACTGCTGGAATTACAGCTGTAAAATCTACTCCCACATTAATACCACTTTGCCATACCATCCCCTTGAGTGAAATAAAAATTGAAATTGATGTTGACGAAGAATTACCTGGCTTAGTAGTTAAATGTACAACTAAAGCAGACTGGAAAACAGGCGTTGAAATAGAGGCTTTTACAGGTGTATCAATTACCTGTGTAACTATTTATGATATGTGCAAAGCAGTAGATAAATCGGCATACATTACTGATGTAAAGCTGTTAGAAAAATATGGCGGTGCTAGTGGAGACTATTCAAGATAGAATTAAATTAAATTAAAAAATTATTTACTTTATATTGACTTAGATTAAATACCTACCTAAACTATTTTCTCGTTATGGCAACGTAGCTCAGGGGTCAGAGCGGGGTCTTCATAAGGCCTAATACGAATTGTAATTTTAGGTTCAAATTTAGCGTAAATCATAAGTTTCGCACACAAGTTTCACCCAAAAATTTAGAAATTAGTTTGCGTTTAGTCCAAAAACTCTGCTACCAAGTTTATTTTTCCATTTACTTTCTCTATTTATTACCTCTTCGTCAGAAAAAGTTGGAGGACAAACTTCAAGTATAGATATTTGGTATAAAGTCTTTTTTAATTTCTTTAATAATTTATTTCCACCATTTCCTTTTAACTCGTCTTCATAATTAGCCCATCTTCCAAAAAAACCATCTTCTCCATACGCTGAACCTATATACTGATTTCCAGTTTCTTCGTGGACAAGTAAATATATTCCCTTATTAGATGAAAGAATGGCTTTCCATGTTTCAGGCAGAGAACTCCTAAAGTTGCTCATCATTTTAAATTCATCAAATCCAGGAAATTCAGGTTCTTCATACTCTTTAAGTAAAGCTAAAATAGGTTTGGGACTATTTCCTGCTATTTGACTCCATGACCTAGTCGCTTTCCACCCTATTACTAATCTTTCTTCATATTCTTCAAAATCATTAACTTTAATGTGATTCCATTTCACTACCGAATTCTTTTCCTCTTTATTTGATTCCAATGTTTTATAGTCAATAAGTTCATATAAACCTGTAAAGACTGTATCCCCATTAGATAAGCCAATAAAATGAGCAACGTAATCTTGATTTCCAAATGTTTTCTTTAATTGCACACTAATTTCTTCGTCCCAAATTTCTTTTGAATTTCTCCATATTGAGTAATATGTTGAATTCTCTAAATTTGTTTTTTCATAGATTTGGTTACCTGGGTGCCTAACCAATCTTACCTTCTTAGGTTCTAGATTATGAATTTTTAGTATGTCTGCGAAGTCCATATTTTTAACTTAAAGAAATTTTGATTTTTTTTCTATTAAAGATTACCGAATGCTCATCAGACTCTTCAGAAGAAACTTCGAATTCCCCTAAGAATTTGTAAACGGTTTGACCAAGAAGATTATTATAATGAGCAAAAACTATAATTGGTTCTGAGTCACCACCACTTTTTAACCTATCATACCAACCTAAATCTTTTTTAATACCTTCAAAAAATCTTATTAGACTTTCTCCATTTTCTCGCCTCATTATTATTTTTTTTGAATCATCGCTAAGTGAGTTATCCCAATCGTTATTTTTATAGAGTTTAGGAAACCATATGCGTTTATCATTTTCTTTTATTTTCCAGACTGCCCTTTGATAATGCCCTCCTTTATAACCAAAACACCTCATAGCATCTCTATGGTTTAAAAAGGTGACGTTATTTCTAACATCTATATAACCTTTTTTTATATGAAGTTCAGGGCTGTATTTCTTTTCATAATCCCAGGGAATAAAATTCCCACTTTTTTTAATTTCCTTTT
>CAJXAT010000087.1 GCA_913050055.1 uncultured Flammeovirgaceae bacterium
GACATGTCAAAATCTTTGATTTCAATAATACTTTCATAGGATCCTCGATAACCTTTTGGATCATTGTATACTTCAATAAAGCCGTTGATCCAGTCAATATTTCCCTCTGTACTGGTTGCCCAAGCGATGCAATACTGGTCCCAAACATCCAAGCTTCCTGTTTTATAATAGGTGATTAACAATTTAAGGGCTTCCTCTTGGTTTTTGTTTTCAGCAACTTGTGTCGCTTTTTCTAGCCATCCGATGACCTGATCAATGGCAGCTCCATACATTCCTCCAGAGCGCCATATTTTTTCAACCAAGATGCCATTTTCGCGTATGAGCTTTGAATTGAGTCCGGCCTCAATAGGCATCCCTTTCGGTCCATTGTAGGCATTTTTGTAGAAATCGATCACTTCCTGATCCGTAATATCAGGTCCATAGAAATTAACGGCAGAAGATAAGATGTTATCTATTCCTCCTTTTTTATTTACTTTTTTGGCATCCAAATCATTAAAAATTACATCAATGATTTCTTGATCCAGTTGTGTATTTGATTTTTTTAATAATTCATCTACAAAGTAGGTTTTTGTAAAACTGGGTTTGATTTTATCATTGGAATAATGATGATGAATTCCATTGGAAAACCAAATACGCTTCAGATAAACTTTAAAAGCAGCAAATGATTCACTTTTTCGATCTCCAGGGTATGCTGTATTGATTTGCTCCAAGGCTTTTCTGATGCTCAAATTGTGTCTATAATTTTGATCCCATATCATGTCTCTTCCTGCTAAACCTGCTTGATTGAGATAATAGACTAATTGCTTTTCTTTCAATGTGAGGTTCTCAAATCCAGGAATATCGTATCGAATCAAACGTAAATCTGCAAATTGATCGACCAGGGCCGTTAATTCAGCTGTTTCGACCTGGGTAGTTTCTTCCTTTGGATTTGAGCAGGCACCTAGGATCAAAGAGATAAGACAGGCATAAATAATTTGGGACAATTTCATTATTTCTAAATTTCAATTTATATCAGGATACAAGGATACTTGGTTCTGAATTAAAATAAATGATTGTTCTCAAAATTTAATGACTGAAATTATGATTTCAAAGGACTTCTGCTGTCACTATTATTGACCCTTGATTGGTGATAAGAAGCAGGTCAGTTACAAAAAAATGCATTGGATGACATTCCATGATCAAAGGTTTTGGATCAGCGGAGCAAGCTTTGTCCTGGATGGAGACTTTTTAATTGGCCCTTTTCCCTATAATAAACTATTCCATTTCCCACAGGGTTTGTCATCTGTTTAGTACTTAGTTCAAGGGCTTTTAGTGAGGCGTGGTAGTCAGCAAAATCGCCTGCACCCGAAGACCAAATATCATCTCTATCACCTATTTCATGACAAAATTTTAAAATATTTTGGTTTCTCAACGTATCCCTGAGTTCCCATGAGTGACCCCAAACATAAAAAAGAGAAAGGCTAGGGCTATTCAAAGAGAGGTATGCTTCCAGATACTCCAATGCCTCACTGTCATGGCAAGTGGGATTCCATAGGTAGTAATCTTGGGGAAGGTCAAAGTTGTGTGAGGATTTGACGGTGCGTGCATTGGTCAAGGGAGTGGTACCGATCACTTCTGCCACATGGTCGTTGGTACTACCAAAAGCATAGGCCATACTGGAAATCTTACGGTCTGATAGGATACTTAAATTCTCAATATCAACATTGATTTCTTCGAGTATTTCTTCATCGGAGAGGCCGATAAGTGCTTTGTGATAGGTTCCGTGTACAGCAATTTCATGATTCTTAAACACATGTACCAAGGTGTCTTTGGATAAATAAGTTCCCAAGAATTCATTGGGTTTACCTTCATTCCAAATGGCCCTAGTATCAAGTAATCCTGAGTTTAAATGAAAGGTGCCAATGATTCCATAATGATCAAATAATTGCGCCAAGGCGATGTCATCAGCTAAACCATCGTCATAGCTCATGATGAGCGCCTTGTGGTTGCCGTCGGGGTACACCAAATCAATTTCTGCACTTTTTCCGGAACAGTCCATCAGTAATAGGCCTAAAATCAAAACTAGGAAGGGAAAGGGTAAGGCTTTGGTCATGTTACCAGAGAATTAATTCGGAATAGTTTAATATTTATAGAATTGATTTGGGAGTCACGGTTAAAACCCCACGCATGGTTAGATAATGTCCCGGGAAGGTACACAAGAAGGGATAAGCCCCAGGGACCTCGGGTGCAGCAAAATAAATACTTTCAATTTCATGAGGTGCCAGAAGATTGGTATGGGCAATCACCGCCTCTGTTTGGGGTATATAGTTTAATGCGGCGCCATCCAGACCTAATTTTGTAGCTGCATCACCTACCTCATTAGCCTTATTTTTTGCTACCAATAAAAAATTGTGAGGCATGTCATCTGTATTATTGAATGTTAATTTCACTTTACTTCCGGCGACTACTGTTAGATTTGATTGATCAAATTTTAAACCTGGTGCAGTACCAATTTGAATGGCTATATCAATTTGGTTCGACCATGCTGTGGGTTGTTCAGTCATTCGTTTGATCGAACCTTTTTTCTCATTGCCCAAAGCTGATTTTTTCATTGCTAGATTTGATTTGCCAAAAGGAATCTGGTTCAGGGTATAATAACCAAAATTGTGTAATAAGGGTTGACCTGACTGATTCAATATACCGGGCGCTTTGATTTCGTAAATATAACCCTCTTTAAATTGATCAAGCTTTAACAATACACTCAATCTATCTTCACTTAAGGAAATTTCAGTGATATTCCTGCGCTCTTTATTTTGAACGTCGCTACCATAAAAATGATGGTATGAATAAGTGAAATCAGTTATTTGATAGGAAGATAAGTTCTGAGCAGATGCAGCATCAATAGGTTGTGTAAATTCCAATGAAAATCCTTCTGGATGAGCCTTTATTGTTTTGATTTCGAAGGGCATTTTACCTGTCCATGACAGTCGTTCCAATGCAAAGCTGGACTGGCCAGTAGAGCCCCACCCACGATTGGTCTGACCTACGTAAATAGCATCATTTTTAGGATTGTTGACGATTCTTAAAACTCCTGACGAAAAACCTTCTATGAAAGGGAAACAAACTCCTTGGTATACCCCATTTATTTTTTCTTGAAAGACCCGCATAATTTTGCTATGACCTTGATCTCCTACCATCATTTGACCTTCAAAAGGTTCCATTTCTTTTGAAAAAAAGTTAATGTCTGAAGTCGAAATACCCATTAGTGTATGAGGAAACCAAACAGAAGGAGCCTTGACTCCTTTCAATACATTTTGATATTCATAAAGGGATAAATTTCTAGTATCATCAATGTCATTAACTTTCAAGCTGACGGGAGATCCCTTTTCACTAGACCACCTCAAACCTGCAGGATTACCTGCAAAATCACCTAATTCGAGATGTGTCATTCTACCCGATCCTACCCAATCTCCTTGATTTTCAGTATAAAAAATATCTCCCTGAGCATTGATGCCAAATCCAGCAGGAGACCTCAAACCTGTAGCATAAGGAGTCACGTGACCATCTTGGCTTACTTTAAGCATCCAGCCACGCCATTTTGAGGCACTTTCGCCATATCCTACCCAACCTAAATTGAGTGTAACAAGCATTTGACCATCGGGCAATAAAACAGGTCCATAGGAGTATTCATGGTAATTGCCGTTCAAATCCCACTTTGTTACCGTTTTATAAATATCTGCTTGATTATCTCCATCCTGATCGATTAGTTGGGTAAGTTCGCCACGTTGGTTAGAATAAAAAGCGCCATCATGGTACAATAAACCCAGTGGTTCATGAAGTCCATGGGCAAATCTGATGTATTCAGATTTTGGCTTTTCAGGATTCATGATTAGCCAAATTTCACCTCTACGTGTGCTGACCCCAAGTTGACCTTTATCGTTAAAAGCCAACCCACCCACTTCAAGACTAATTTCTTCTGGAACGTAAATTTGATTGATTTGATAATAATCTGATTCACGCTGTTGAGAGTAGGCATTATCATAGTAGAATAGGCTAAGGATTAGTGCGGCCAGGAATGGAGTTGAAATATTCATATTCTAAGAGTTATTATTTATTTGCTTTCATTACCAGAATAAGGAATAAACTATTTTTTTATCTTTTTCTAATGGATAAATGAGTTCCATGAGACCGTCCACCTCACGAAGAATGGGTTGGGATTCACCTATATTTTTAAAATAATAGTAGCCTCCAACAGTGTAAAATTCATCATTTATTTTTTCTATATGATCCGCTCGTGCCGCCCGACTATATAAATTACTTTCACCATTAATAGAGAGCGTTCTCTGGAGACCATTGGTCATAGCCCTAGGTTGATATTGATCTTCAAGGGTTAATTTTTGATAAGTATAGATGAAAATGGGTCTCTTGTTATCATCTATTCTGTACCCCTGAGGTTGAATGTCATTACTGATTTTTAATGAGTAGGGACTTGCTTCATTTGTCAATGGGGATGCAATGATATGCTCATTTAATTCAACCGACATTTCTTGCGGAATTAATAATTGATCGATGCCCCTTCCTTCCCACATTTCGGTAACATCAGCAAATCCACCTTTCCAAACTTTTAAGAGACTTCCATGGGTTAAGTCATATGAATAATGAACACCTTTAGGATCACCCACAGAAATCACATGTGTTCTTTTTTCATCTTTGTAATTCACAAAACTTCTGATCATCTCAGGAGTTTTAATAGGATCGATATGCAAGGCTTTTTTCGTATTATTTAGAGGATATGGATAAAGTCCTTGCAAGGTTCTCAATTTCTGCTTGGGACCTTCGTACTTTAACCAAAGACCTTTACCCCAGGTATAATTAAAATAGTTTAAGTGAAAATAGTGTATACCTCTTTTGAGATTTACTATTCCTTTTTTTGACTCGAAATCATGTTTACCATCGTGATCAATGACTTGTTTTTGATCAATAAAAAGGACCGAACCATCATCTGACGAAAGGTCGAATAAATAATCTCCTTCGATGGGTACATTTAATTCACCTGTGAATTGGAATGCAACACCATCTCTTCGCTGAGAGAGTTTATTTACATCAATGTTAGCTACTTGACCTGTTAATTTCGGAGTTAACGTATCAAAATGAGGTAATTTAGTGAGTGGCATAGGGACTTCGAAATATTGATATTCGATATTGCTTGTTCTTAAGGTGTCTGTTCCGTACAGTTTATATTTAATATTTTTGAATGCAACCGGTCCATGGTCACCTTGGAGCATCAATGCTGCCTTGGGCAATTCGAGTTGATCTGAAATAAATGCAGACCTGGTAGGGCCAGTCACTTCTACATTTTCATGTATTTTGATGCCATTATGGCGTACTTCCTCAAAAAGGGCATCAGCTATTTTGTTACCTATGGAGTCAAATTTAGGGGCTTTAAACTTGATGTGAAGATGTTGCCACAATCCCGGGGCTTTGCTTACATTCTTTTTGGGTGCATGCCCTTCGTAGCCTTGTTGTCCTTCTGGTTTTTGATCATCCCATCGCTCATAGATACTCCCACAATCCTGGGAGGTAAGGTTATCGACTTCCCAACTGTCTAAAAGTTGAATTTCATATCGACTTTGAAAGTAGATACCTGAGTTAGATCCTTTGGGCATCATGAATTCTAGATCCAATTCAATGTCACCATGTTCAAAAGTTGAAAAAATAGGGTCTAGATGTTCACTGGTGGGCTGATTGACTAAGATTCCTGTACCCTGCTTAGTTTTGATATGTAATTCTTGGGTAAAGTCCGAATAGACGTTACCCATCATACTCCAGTTTTGAGTGGTACTTTGGAATTCACTCATATCTGAAAGTTTCATAGCTTTAAAAGGGAGTATATTGGGTATGACTGAGTCATGACCTTTCAAATCTCCCACTATTGAAGGCCCACAACCCCATAGGATGAGTAATAAAAGGAGGGTGACATTGATTCTAATTTTATTCATTGGTCTTTTGGGTAATTGAAGTGCTTTTTTGAAGCAGATATTTTTATATGAGAGAAGTTTTGTCAAAAGGGGATTGCTTTTAGAACGAATACTTAAGCAACATCCACTAAGACAACAAGTTTTTATTTACTCTTAATGAGAAAGATCTTTAGTAAGTGCCTTTATCATTTCTTAAAATTAAGAATAATATGTTAAGTGCAAGGTTTGAAGATTTTATTTTCTGCCTGATTTCATATTTTCCATCTTTTTTTTAATTAATAAAAAAGAAAAAGGCTCCTTATATGATTAAAACAATCATCTTAAGTCAATGGAATCTGGCTCAGAAAAGGGCCAAAAGGGAATTTATTTTTAATTAAATTTGTTACCAAACCTTTATTAATCCATCACCTATACCCTTTAAAAGGTTCTAACTTCCTAATAATTATGAAAAAAAATTTCAAACTAATTTTACTTTTTATTTCCATCTTATTTTTGGCGAATATCGTGTCATGTGGAGATGAGGAGGATCCGGCCAGCGCTGTGTCTTATTCACTGACCGTTAAGGTTGACCCTGCAGTAGGGGGCCGTGTTTCCCAGACATCTACAACTTTTATATCGGGTACGACGGCTATCTTAACGGCAACGGCCAATACGAATTATACCTTTTCGACTTGGACTGGATCTTCAAACAGCACTTCGAATCCTTTAGAATTAATTATGAATGAGGATAAATCACTGATTGCCATTTTTGAATTAATGGACAGCGACCAAGATGGGATAACCGATGATTTAGATGAATGTCCTGATACCGCTGACGGAAGCACAGTAGATGATAAAGGTTGTGAAGATGAGGTTGCTGAAGTTGTTGCCACTGTTTGGACGGGGGACGTGATAAATTTTAGTAAATCAGATGGTGCTGATCCTGCCTTAGCCGCCAACCAAGATCGGATTACCAACCAAGTCTGGATTACTCGAGACAATGAAGAGGGGGGGCAAATATATAATCGGGTATTAGAAAATGCTTCGGATAAAGAAACGAGTCCACTGGGAACGGCATGGTCTGAAGGGTCTATCGATGATTATGCCTCTTTAACTTACACCTCATTTCGAACGGCAACTGGAAAGCCCAAAGATGCCGTCGGTAAGACATATGTAGTACATCTTACTCAGGACAACATTTATTTATCAGTGAAGCTAATTTCTTGGTCTGGAGGCAAAGCAGGAGGGTTTAGTTACGAAAGGAGTACAGAGTAAGTTTTCAAAAAATGCGTTTATGACGAGGGCACTGGGGAACTCAATTCAGGTAAAAACCTCCATAATTTAGAATAATTACCCCACATTTCTAAACTTTTGCTGAAAGCAATATTATCTGCATTGTAATTTACATTGAACATTTCATTGTATTTTTTAATCACTTTGGGGTACAATTCAGACTCATTGTCGAGTCCAGTATAGTCCTTTTGCGCATACGTTACCAAAACTCTTCCCGGGATACCCCCGAAGGAAGAGCGCCACACACGAAGAGAGATTTCATCACCTAACTCGGCAGCTGCTTTGGTAATATTTTTTCTATATCGCCAAAAATTTTCACCTTCTCCGGGCTTAATTTTATAAAAAAGCATCTTCCCAAACTTTTTTTTCAACGGGCTTAGTAATATTCTAAGATGCATCCGCTGCATACTGCAAAAACTCTGTATCTGATGAATTGGTTATTTTTGGACTTACCTTTCTCCACCACCACTCATTTCCTTTTTTGGGATAGGCTTCTATTTGACCAAAGCTGTCAGCATACAAGAATCTTACTAATTGACCATTTTTTCACCACCAGCGACTTGGAACGTATAAATTTTTTAGTTTTTTCACCAATCAAAGATTTAACCTCATTGGCGTCCGCATTATTAAAATCAAGATAAATGATGCGGCCTACTTGAGCGAAAGCTGTTGAAAAAACCAAGCTCAAAAACAGGAAAGTATTGATTATTCATTTCATTTTAGTTGAATTTATTTAGGAATAATAGTTGGTTGTTATTTTTAAAAACATTGTTTCTTTTTAATTTTTGGCTCAAAGATAGGTACTTCCATGAGGTAGAAAACGTCAATCATAAAAAAATAGATAGAGAAAGAATACGCATTATGAAGTCGCTTTTTCTTTCTCTATCTAAATTGAAACTATAGATCTTAATTAAAATCAAACTAACTTATTGTGTAGACAATGCTGGCATGAAGACGGCGTTGTATTGACCTCTTGACCATTCTAGTAACGACTCATTGTACAGTTGATAATCGTTTTTCCAAGATCCATCTCCGAACATTTCATCGTAGGTAGCTTGGACATTTTCACCGTCTGAGGGGCCTTGTGGCAACTTGATGTCGTTGTAGGTGGTAACGATTCGCACTGTATTGGCATTTCCTCCTGAATCGAGATAAAAAACTGCCCATCTGATTTCTGGACGTACTTTAGCTAAAACCTGCTTATACCTTCCCAAGTACCGCCAAAAATGATCCTGATTGCCATTTTTCATTACCCTAGTTAAGCTTCTCATGTATCGTTGAGGCTCTGGTTTTTCAAAGTTTAAGCTCAACTCTTTTACACGTGCCCAAACGTAGGGTCCTTCGCCATTTTGGACATACTTGTCTACGTTATCCATCCAAAATTTATCTTGGGCTGGATTATCCATCAGAAACCAGTCGATGGATCTTCTTGGCATAATCCGCTCATATCGACCATTTTCAGCATCGGCTCCACTTGTGAGTTTAGTTGTATAGGCAGATGTTTCTTGAGTTTTATTATACAGTTTCGTTTTTTCTGCAATGGCTTGTTCGAATTTTGAAACCATCCCTTTCTTGGGTATGTATTCAAAGGTGATCCAATACTCGGCATCAGGACTTGATTGTGAAAACCCAAAATAGCTTGAGAAAATTAGGATAATGATCAGTAGAAAATTTTTCATTTGATTGTTTGGTTTAAATTTGATTATTTGGTTTTTATAAAAATTAAATATAACCAAATTTTCTAATCTGAGGAGGGAATCAAACCTTGTATTAATGGACCAAAAATACGCAGCATTTTGTGGGCTAACACGTTACTAGCCAAAAAAACGAAACAAGGGGCTATTAAATAGGTCTCATTGTAGGGATTAGAGAGGTTCCCTACTGGGCTGAAAACAGGAGGGTAACGGGCGATTTAATTGAACACCATCAGAATAGATACTGCTCTCCTAATTCAAAAGGGCTTTCAAACGGTTGAGCCGTGAGGATAAAACTTGTTGAAAAAAGGTACTAAACAAAATAAATTTATTGAATAGGTATTTAGATTTTTCTATCCGTACTTTCCCACCTGGCCGGCTTTGGCAACGTTTTTTCTAGATACTTGCTTACTTCAGGGCAGGGTTGCTTATTTTTATTTCGTAGGTCGGCCACACAGATAAATGAAAAATCAATGGCCAAAAAGATTCGCAATTTATTAATAATACGGGAAAGATAATCAGATTGAATAAGGATTAAAGTTTTCTTTTCTTTCACAAAGTTCAACATTAGGTGATGTGAAAAGTAATAGCAGTAGGCGTCTAGAAAGCAAAAGGTATCTTTCGATCGAAACAAAGTATTTCGGAGTATTTCGATGGCTTCCGGATGAAGGCCAATGAATTTTTTTACATAAGTTTTATTCAAAATCCTGGGGCTATGTCCAATAGGTGGGGGCATTTTTTTGGTAAGACCTAACTGTTGAAAGGTATTTTCTCTTGCCTTAGAAACTTGACCATCTAGATTAAAAGGGTTAATTAAATAGGAATTACTGCTAATGAATCTCAATAATTTATCGGATTCTTGGTACCAAATGGGTTTTCCAGTAGTGTCGAATAAGTCTTTCAGTGACAAAGGCGCTGTCAAAAGCATGTCATCATTGAAATACAAGAAGTCTTCGGTTAAATCAGGGATTTCATGCAGCACCGATTCAAATGTGCAGGAACAAAAGGAAATGCCCTTTAAAAGTTCATTTGCATTGATGATAACAAGATCAGCTCTACTTTGATCTATAAAGTCCGGAATAGAACCATGATTGGTAACTAAATATATTTTATGGATGCATTCATAAAAATACAGATCTAAACTCCTTAAGGAATACTTTAATTCATTCAGGCTTGAGTCAAAACGAGCCGTATTATTGGCAGCACTCTTTTTTTTGATGTATTGATCTTTTTCTTTTTGCCATCCTTCATTCTCGTGGTCGACCCAAGTATATACGACATCTATTTTTTCGGGCATGAGGGTTGCTTCTTCTTTTATGATTTTGTGCAAGACAAATGTCTATTAAAAAAATGAATTTTGGTTGACCTTTCTTAGAAGTGATTCACAAATAAATATAATTTATCCTGCCTCAGGATGATGAATTATCAATTAAGTACAGTTATAATCTGATTATGTATTTCTTAAATAACTTTTATCTTAAACCATTGAGATCATATTTCGAAACAAAATCCCAGATGAGCTGACTGGTATTCGCGCCCTCATAGGAAAGATCAAACCAAACATGATCTCCTCCAACGACCTTATAATGTTCCACTGAGGTACCGCTGTCGCCATCATGATAAGCGTAATATTCTATGAGTATACCATTGTCAGTGATGCTATTGGTTAAAGGATCTTTAGTCGTATGGTTGAAGGAGGTCCAATGATTCAACATATCTTCTACCGATGCATAATAATCACTAATACCATCATAAGGACGGTCGAAATCTGAAGTCCCATGAAATTCAATAACTGCGGTTGGGTGCAGTGGATTACAGTTATCTATAGTTTCTTGGTACATCAAGCCAGAGACAGCACCTATTGCAGCTATTTTATCACTATTGTAGCAAGCAAGTGCAAAGGTAAAGTCAGCACCATTTGAAAAACCACAGGCATAGATACGTAAACTGTCAATATTGTAATTGACAGTTAATTTATTGATTAGGGCATTGGTGAATTCAAAATCTTTTGCATTGCTTTTATTCGTTGAAGTTACCAATGCATTATTCCAGTGTGAACTACCATCTAATATGGTTCCCTGAGGATAAACAATAATAAAGTTATTTGAATCAGCAAGATTTCTCATATCTGCATACTCCATGTGACTGCTTGCTGAGGAACCATTTCCATGGAAATTAAGCATCAGAGGAACTGCAGAGGAACTATCATAGGCCTCAGGTACATACAATACATATTCTCTTATGAGACCGTCATAGATAATCGTATCAGCATCCATGTTTGTAAATTCTGTATTCGTTTTATCTGAACCTTCATCCTTTGTAGCCGTCTTATCATATGATTTATCAGTCGTAGTTTGATCACTATCGTCATCACTACAATGGATAAATGAGAAGAGTGAACAATTTAGACTTAATAAAAGAAAGTATTTCATGGGCCTATCAAGATATATTTTTTTCATTTTGAGAATAATTAAAATTAAACATTATAAACAACAACCGCTTTGGACAGGGAATACCCTACCTTAATAATTAAAAAAAGTTAATTTTTTAATTATTAAATAACCGTTAAAAGGTAGTTAAGAGGGCCTTTTTTTAGTTTACATATTAAGTTGAAAACTTCTTGTCCAGCTCAAGAATTTTATATAATCTGTACTGAAAATTTTCATCAAAGCAGAGATAATGACAGGATAGTTTCTAATTATGTAGAAGCTAAAATTCACACACCTTCGATCATAATAAATTCACCTTCGCTTGTAGAACGACGTTCAGGGACGATTTTTTGATAGGCTTCGCTGTTAAACCAATTATTCATTTGTTCTATACTTGGAAATTCAAGTACCACATTGACATTGCTTTGCCTGCCCTCTTCATAATGAATGGTACCTCCGCGAACACAGAACTTGCCCTCAAAAGGAGGGAGGGTAGCATCAACTTTTACGGCATAATCTGTGGTGAATGCCCGATTTTTAACGGTCAGACTACCCAATAAATAAGCTTTTTTCATTTTCATTTTTTGATGTGAAAAAACTGTAAAGTTGGATAAATTTTCAAACTTATATTATTTATCTCTTAAGTATAATTAGGTCAAGACTCTATTTATGAAGAAGGAACTCGAGTATTTACCAACTGGGACTAATTCAAACAGGCGCCTTCAGTCCAGGAAACTACAATACCCTCAGCAAAACAGGAATTGCTATAAGTAACGTCATTGCAACCACATACGGGTTGATAAATTTCAATGCAAACTTCATTTGGTTTTGGGGGATCGGTTAAACAATTGTCTTGAGTTACTACTTGATCCGTATCATCACAAGAGACAAAAGAGGCGAGCGAGAAGAGGATACCTAAGATGGGGAAATATTTGATCAATTTCATAATTATTGACGTAATTTAAGAAGTAATATGCAAAAAAAACTACCTACAAATAATGTAAGTCGTTGTTTTTCAATGTGGAGAAGATCGGGCTCGAACCGACGACCTCTTGACTGCCAGTTTCCGAATTAGCATTCTTATAAAATCTAAAAATCATTTTATTTATCTGTTTCTCAGTATGCAACACCGTTTTTCATAAAATTTGAAATCATTCAATATCATCTGATTTCAACAAAAAGTATGCACAAACTGTGCATTAACAAAAATGGGAAAAGCCCCCACATCTGTGAAGGCCTGTATTTACTAGGTGGAGAAGAAGGGATTCGAACCCTCGACCTCTTGACTGCCAGTCAAGCGCTCTAGCCAACTGAGCTACATCCCCATTTTTTCAAGTGGCTAAAATACATTAAGTTTTTTATTTGATGACCCTTCGAAAGTATTTCGTATTTTTTTTGTAGTAATCATTGTAAGTATCTTCAACTACACCTCTGCTCGAAGAAGCATGAACAAATTTGATTGTGCCTTTTTCGGCATAGGTGACCATACCTGT
>CAJXAT010000088.1 GCA_913050055.1 uncultured Flammeovirgaceae bacterium
TGTTATGTTTTAGCTCACCATTTGATGAGTCAGCAATTGATTTTTTAGAAAGTTTAGATGTTCCAGCATACAAAATTGCCTCTTTTGAGTGTATTGATTTACCTTTGATAAAAAAAGCTGCAAATACAAAAAAACCATTAATTATTTCAACAGGCATGGCATCAATCGTTGAAATTGGTGATGCTGTTGAAGCCGCTAGGGGCGCAGGGTGTAAAAATTTAGTTTTATTAAAATGCACGAGCACATATCCAGCGTCACCTGAAAATACTAATTTAAATACAATAGCACATATGCGTGAATTATTTAATTGTGAAGTTGGTTTGTCAGATAATACCTTGGGTATTGGTGTAGCTATTGCAGCAGTAGCTGTTGGTGTCACTGTTATTGAAAAACATTTTACTCTATTGCGCTCAGATGGAGGTGTTGACTCTGCTTTTTCATTGGAACCGAATGAAATGAAATCTCTGGCTTTAGAAAGTGAGAGAGCTTTTCAGGCTCTTGGTGAAATTCGTTATGGCCCCACAGAAGCCGAGGAAGATTCTCGCTCTAGAAGGCGTTCACTTTATATTGGAGAAGATATGAAAGCAGGAGAGACTCTTACTCCAAAAAATTTACGACGTGTAAGACCAGGTAATGGTTTGTTACCAAAATATTATGAGTCGTTACTTGGCAAACGTGTTAAGTTTGATGTTTCAAAAGGCACACCAGTCTCATGGGATATAATTTTAGATAAGTAAATTTTATTTTTCAAAAAAGCCGATATTCATTAATAATTTTCGAAGAATTAATTATCTTAACCTAAAAATAGAGTAAGTGCCCTACAAAGAGAAAGAGATAGAGAAAAAATATTTTACCATTGGTGAAGTTGCTGGAAGCCTCAAGGTGGCCACATCTCTTATTCGATTTTGGGAAAGTGAATTTGATATTATAAAACCAAAAAAAAATCGGAAAGGAAACCGACAATTTACCCTTGAGGATATCAAAAATATTAAGCTGATTTATCATTTGGTAAAAGAAAAAGGTTTTACCCTACAAGGCGCACGAGATTTTATTGCCCAAGGGACCGAGAGTCTTCAAGATAAAATAGAACTCATCAAGTCACTACAGAGTGTTCGTGATTTCCTGGTAAAATTAAAAAATGAGTTACCCAAAAATTGATTTTTTAATGAGTTTCCTTTAATGCTCCAAAGCACAGACTCATGCCTATTTCTAGTCGATCTACATAGTCTTCAATTAGGTGGCAAAGTAACAATGACCACAATTACATTAACTTCAAAATTTTCCGAAACAGCTAACCATGCTGAATAGATCATATCAGCACGCTCACCCTAGCCCTCATCAGACACTCCTAATACAAAACCAAATGCTACCAAACGAATGCAAATAACAAAATAAAACTCACTGATGAGTTGATCAAAACTAAAGCCAAGCTTTATAGCAATATAAATTCAGCTTAATGTCTACAAATAAGTACTTCAATACATCCATTTAAACGTTCATATAGGATATTTTGATAGTTAGAGATCACTTGAGTAGTTTGAAGTAATAGAGGAAAAAGAGGATTATTATCTAATTGACTTGCTCGCTTTATCTGGTATCGGCAAAGCACATGCCAAAGGTCTGATCGAACGTTTTGGATCGGCCTTTCATGCCTAATCTTCTGAGCTCAAGGAAGTTTCCGGCATCTCAGAAAAGATCATAAAGAACATACTTGATCGGCACAGGCTTAAAGCCTCTGATGAGATCATGACCCATTGTCAGAAAAGAGAAATAGCGCTAATCTCTTACCGCTCGAAAAAATATTCTGATAGCCTGAGGGGTCTATAGAATGGCCCTGCCCTATTGTATTATAAGAGCACCGAATCGCTCAACTCAAATCGAATCATGGCCATCGTGAGTACCCAATAAGCATCTGATTATGGAAAATCTATCACAAAAAAGATCATTGAAGACGGTCAAATATTTCAATCCATCTATTAAGTGAATTGGCCTATGGTATTGACATTGAAGCACATAAAGCTGCCCTTCAAAATCATATGCCCAATTGGGCCATACTGGCGGGGGATATCGATCAAATTTATCAAGGAGCCCATATGAAGTTTGCAGAAAAAATCATAGGTCATAGAGGTTTGATCAGTAAGCAACCTCCTGGGACAAAATCTGGCCCCTATTTATTTCGATGCGTAATCGAATAATTGTCGGTATGAGTGATGTAAACATTTTGGTAGAAGCTACAGTACGTGAAGGTGCCTTGATTACCGCTCAGATAGCTGATTCTTACAACGGTTTGGTATTGGCTGTTTCGGGAAACTTAGACCAGCCTTACAGCATAAGATGTAATCAACTCATTCAACCTCAAAAAGTATTGATATATACTAGAGCAGAGGGGCTTGCCTTTAATCTGAATTGGAGTTCAAAAAAAAAGATCATCCTAGATTTTAAACCATAAAAAAAATCTTATACCTACTGAAAAAATCATCTATGATATCCTTTTGACTGCAGACTACATAAGTATCACTGAATTGTAAATAAAAGCTAAGATTGAAATGAATCAAATGGCACATGTGCTGATGGCTCTTGAATTTAAAGACTTTATCAAAGTGCGGCCGTGCAACAAGTATGAATTGAAATAGGATTTAAATATATGGACGGTACCTTACAGATTTTTACCCCAATCGCTATTCTTTATTTTGGTTGATCAATTGATAATGTATTAACTAAAGATGCACATTCTGCCTTTCCTGCATGTTGTCTTCAAATACCCATCTAAGGAGAATACTCTATCCCATCAGCAATATTATTTTTTGATGAACGGATTATTTAAAATCTTTCATAACAGTTACCCATAAAAGTTCCTTGGACTTTAAAAATAGTTTGGAGTAACATCTCAATTACCTCCAAGTTGCACTCAATTTTTAGTGAAAATTCAAATAGTAAAAAAGGGAATTGGGTTTCTCTAAATAAGTGCAGTCAGAGACTATTTATAACCTATTATAGGTGCCAACCAACGTTCTGCTTCTTGCTTATCCATTGCCTTCCTATCAGCATAATCATCCAGTTGGTCCTCTCCGATCTTTCCCAAACCAAAATATCGAGCCTTGGGATGTGAGAAATAAAAGCCACTGACCGACGATGCTGGGTACATGGCATAGGATTCTGTCAAGGTAATCCCTGTATTTTCTTCAACTTGTAGTAATTCAAAAAGTGCTTTTTTCTCTGTATGATCAGGGCACGCGGGATAGCCTGGCGCCGGTCTGATTCCTTGATACTTTTCCTTGATCAAAGCAGAATTGTCAAAATCTTCTTGTGATGCATAGCCCCAGTATTCTTTTCTTACCTTCTTGTGCATTAATTCGGCAAAGGCTTCAGCCAGTCGATCGGCAATCGCTTTTACCATGATGACATTGTAGTCATCATGATCTGCTTCAAAATCAGCTATTAATTTTTCAATACCTATCCCTACCGTAGTCGCAAAACCACCGATATAATCTTGTTTTTTGGAGGATTTAGGTGCAATATAATCTGCCAATGAAATATTAGGAATTTTTGATGCCTTCTTACCCTGCTGCCGAAGAAAATGAAGCCGATTTACGACGTTATTTTTGATCTCAACATCATCTTGAACTGCTTGTGCTTCAAAGAAACCAATGACTGCATTGGCCTGAAGAGAGCCCTGCGCTATGATTTGATCGAGCATTACATTGGCCTCTTTGAAAAGTGTCTTTGCCTCACTTCCCACGATCGCATTTTCAAAAATTTGAGGGTATTTTCCCTTCAACATCCATGTGGAGAAAAAAGGTGTCCAATCTATGTATTTTCTGATTTCCTCCAATGAGTAGCTATCAAATTTTTTTGTCCCCAAAAAAGAAGGTTTAAGTACTTCATGTTCTTGCCAATCAATCCCTACTCGATTGGATCTGGCAGCACCTATCGTAATTAATGTTTTGGCTTCTTGCCTGCTCTGATGGTCCACGGCCAATCCTTCATATTCAGACCGAATCGAAGCACTGAAATCGGCTGTATCTTCACCCAAAAGTCTGGAAGCTACGGCTACAGATTTTGAAGCATCCAGCACGTGAATCGTCGAGCCACTGTATTTAGGTGCAATTTTTACTGAAGTGTGGATTCTTGAAGTCGTAGCCCCTCCGATGAGCAACGGAATTTTCATTCCCTTACGCTCCATTTCAACTGCCACGTTCACCATCTCATCCAAAGAGGGAGTTATCAAACCGCTCAAGCCGATGATGTCTACTTGATGATTTACGGCTTCTTCCAATATTTTTTGAGCAGGAACCATCACACCCAGATCTATGATGTCATAATTATTGCATCCCAGCACCACGCCCACAATGTTTTTGCCAATATCATGTACATCTCCTTTGACTGTGGCCATTAATATTTTTCCCTTACTACTGTTATTTTCTGTCTTTTCAGCCTCTAAATAAGGTAGGAGATAAGCGACCGCTTTCTTCATGACCCGCGCACTTTTCACAACTTGAGGTAAGAACATTTTACCACTTCCAAACAAATCCCCAACGGTATTCATACCGGCCATCAAGGGCTGCTCTATTACATGAAGGGGTTTTGAGTATTTGAGTCGGGCTTCTTCGGTATCTTCCAATACATGATAAATGACGCCTTTGATCAAGGCATGTGCCAATCTTTCTTCTACCGTTCCTTTCCGCCACTCATCATCAACGATTTTTACTTTACCGTTACCCGTGACGCTTTCGGCAAAATCTACCAATCTTTCAGTTGCATCTTCACGCCTGTTCAATAGCACATCTTCTACATAAAGTAATAATTCTTTGGGAATCAGGTCATAAATCTCCACCAAGCCCGCATTTAAAATCCCCATATCCATTCCATGGTTAATAGCATGAAATAAGAACGAGGAATGCATAGCTTCTCGAACGACATTGTTGCCTCTAAATGAAAAAGAAACATTACTGACTCCTCCACTTACTTTGGCTCCCGGCAGATGAGTTTTAATCCATTCTGTGGCCTTAAAAAAATCAATGGCGTAATTGTTGTGCTCAGGAATTCCGGTAGCGACAGGAAAAATGTTGGGATCGAAGATGATATCCTGTGGTGGAAAATTGACCTGGTCTACCAAAACTCGATAAGCCCGCTCACAAATTTGAATCCGCCGATCGTACGTGTCGGCCTGACCGTCTTCGTCAAAAGCCATCACAACCGTCGCTGCACCGTATTGCTTGATTTTTCGGGCCTGATCAATAAAAATCTTTTCTCCTTCCTTGAGTGAAATAGAATTGACCACTCCCTTTCCTTGAACACATTTCAGACCTACTTCGATGATTTCCCATTTGGACGAATCTATCATGATGGGTATTCTGGCAATCTCAGGTTCAGAAGCGACCAGATGTAAAAACTTAACCATCGCCGCTTTACCATCCAACATGCCGTCATCCATGTTGACATCTAAAATTTGAGCGCCTCCACGTACCTGATCCAAGGCTACCTCTAGCGCCTCATCATATTTTCCCTCCTTAATCAAACGAGCAAAACGCAGGCTTCCAGTTACATTGGTACGTTCGCCTACATTGACAAAGTTGGTCTCATCAGTAACAATTAACGGCTCTAGGCCCGATAACATCAATGGTTTCATATATTGGGAAAAGGATTTATGAAAATTACATTAAAACTTGCCATGAATCGTCAGATCCACCATGCAACCAATCCTTAAATTTTTCTTCACCTCCACGAGTCGCCCAATCAGAATCTATGGTCAACCTCGAGCTGATGCCCCCTCTTGGATTGCAATTCATCACAATGCGGAGCCGTTCAGGATCATAGACCTCCATCAGGTGGTCATAAAAAACATTAATTAACCGCTCATAAGAGACTACTATGTCACGTAAATGAAAGGCATATTGCTTCAAAGACTTTAACTCAATGACCTTACCTTTTGGATAAAAAGTAAGATATACATTGGCGAAATCTGGCTGTTCTTGAACACCCAAAAAGGTAAATTCAGGGATTTTTACTTTTATTTCGTAAGCCTCCTTAGTCGGATTAGGAATGGCTTTCAAAATACTTTTGTCGATGGCTTGATGTAATTTAATGGGCATATGCTATTTGTCTAGGTTTATAATTTTTAGCCAATGTGGCTATTGCTTGAATGTGATCAGGCGTCGTTCCACAACAACCACCAATGATATTGACCATATGGTCTTCTAAATAGGCGGTGATCTGATCTACCATTTCTTCAGGAGTCTCATCGTATTGGCCAAACTCATTGGGCAGACCGGCATTAGGATGAGCACTGACCATGAAGTCAGATTTATCTGATAATATTTTTAAAAAAGGCCGCATCATTTCGGCACCAAAAGCACAGTTTAACCCCACACTGAACAGCTCGCAATGTGAAATAGAGATCAAAAAAGCTTCAGTAGTTTGACCAGAAAGTGTCCGTCCCGAAGCATCGGTAATCGTACCCGAAACCATGATAGGTGTCTGGATGTTGCGCTCAGCTTTGACTTCTTCTGCCGCAAAAAGTGCTGCCTTGGCATTTAGGGTATCGATGATGGTTTCAAAAAGTAGTAGATCCACTCCACCATCCAGGAGGGCTTCTACTTGATATCGAAAGGCTAATTTCAATGCGTCGAAGGTCACCGCTCTAAACCCTGGATCATTGACATCGGGCGATAACGAGGCCGTCGTATTGGTAGGGCCAATAGAACCTGCAACAAACCTGGGTTGATTGCCGTCTAGTGCCGTATAATGATCCGCTGCTGCGCGGGCAATGCGGGTAGACTCATAATTGATTTTATATACCCAATCTTGCAAACCATAATCCGCTTGTGCTATGGTGGTACTTGAAAAGGTATTGGTCTCTATGATGTCAGCTCCCGCTTCTAGATAAGCTTCATGAATTGATTTGATTATGTCAGGACGGGTCAGAGACAACAAGTCATTGTTCCCTTTGAGAGAAATAGTATGGTCCTTAAGTGCCTCGTTTCTAAAATCTTCTTCCTGCAGGTCATGCCGCTGGATCATGGTACCCATGGCACCATCTAGGATCAATATTCTTTCTTTGATAACTTCTTGAATGGTCATTTCTATCTATTAAATCATCAAGAAGGATGTTAAAACCTCGTTTGTTATCTTTCTTCAACTATCTGAAGTAGGAATTGGCACCTTTCTTTACAGGGGTTGCCAAGGTTTCAATGGGCCTTACCCCTCCACCTTTCTTGATAATAACGCTAATATAGATCACCCACGGAAGAAGAAAAACTATTTCTGACTTAGATATTGGTAGCCCATAGACATACTGGCGATAAGAAGACCCCCAAGCTCTCGGGTCCCTTCAACATAAGATTTTTCAGCCTTCATTTTACCCACCAGATCTATTTTATCTGATGCCGATAACCAAATGATTAAATCAGGAATATAAAAGCATCCATATGCTAGCAAACTTAAGGATATGACTACATAAAACTTAAGCCAAGTCGAGGAAAGATTAAAAGGTGACGGAAAATGGGTTTTGAATAACCCTAATAGGTGAACCACCCCAATGAATACGTACAAACTAACCCATAACAATGGATCAGGATCATTCAAATTCAAGTAGGCGAAAATGAGAAAGGTCGCAGATAAAACAATACTGACCGTTTTATTTTTCATGTCGTAAAAAATTAAATCTTCACAACAAACTTTGCAGGTTTTGAAAAGAAGTCGCAATACTCTTTTCAGGATCTACCGATTGGTCTTGTTCAATGAAAAAATGTTGCATCCCAGCCACTTGAGACTGGTCAAATATTTCTTGGAAATCAATCACTCCATTACCGACCTCAGTGAAATCTCCTACCAGGTTCATGTCTTTGACATGCCATAAAGAAAAACGATTTTTGTATTTCTTAAAAAGATCTAATGCAGATGCCCCTGCTTTCACAGTCCAATAGAGGTCCAACTCAAAATCGACTACCTCAGCATCCGTTTCCTTCAACAACAGCTCTATAGGCACAACACCATCAATGCTCTCGAATTCAAAACCATGATTGTGATAGGCCATCACTTTATCTAACTGACGTAGCTCGGCTCCCTTCTCATTGAGCAATTCAATCACTTCATGATATACTTCAAGATGCCTTTCGTTCTCCTCTAAATACGGAAGTACTACATACTTTTGACCCGTATCTTCCAGCATTTGAAGCACTCGACCCCAATCAGACTTTAGATCTTTAAATGAAATATGACCGCTTACCATGGTCATCCCTAAATCGGTGACCATCCCATGAAGCTCAGAAGGATCCAATCCATACATTTTTCCCTCACTATAGCCTGCTGTTTCGAGCTCCTTATAGCCTACTTTGGCGACGTACTCAAGTGTTTTACTTGGATTAACCGACATTAAATCTCGCAGTGTATACAATTGCAAACCCGTATTTAGCTTCCCTTTAAATTCGCATCTGTTCAACAATGGCAGGGTACCGAGCCCCATTGCGGCCGTTATCGTAGTTTTTAAAAATGATCTTTTGTCCATTTGTAAGGTCTTAATTTTGATATTTCGGAACCGAAAACAATTTGCTAGTTTATCGTATTTTATTATCAAATATGTTCTGGATTTAAAACATAAAATACAAAATTACCAATTTTAGTGCCGATTTTTGATAAAATAATACTGTAGATTCGGAACGTTTTTGGTTTTTTTGGTTCCCATTTTATGTATCATAATATAACGCAAATTAAAATGAATAACCAAATAATAGCAAGGATAAGTGTCACCTTTTACCCTAAATCAAATTCCTCAAAAAGTATAATAAAAAAAAGATTGTATAAGCTACAATTGCCTTCAAAGGAACATCAGCAAAAATTCAACTGGCATAAAATGTGAGAACCCTGAAAAGAATCGGAAAGCTGGAATGTTTCATGGTAAAAAATTCACTGATGAGATCCATGAGTTACCCTCTACTAGGAAAAAAATTAAATCTTATGGTACTCGATTTCTCAAGAGTACTAATCATATAAAAGCTGTGTATAATGGAGTCGAAAATAATGATATTTCAATGATAATTTTAGGGGTAATTGATGAGAAATTAATAGAGGAAAAAGATGATATAACATATGGCACTTACGTGACCTACAGATCTGCCCTTATTAAGTTTAAAAAACAGATGAATGAAAATCAAAATCTCATTTCAGTGTGGTTCGGAATCATCCTCAAAAAATTACAAAAAGGATCGTAAAAATATATTATAAAAGGATGTTGGATAAAAAGATAGGATCTAAAACTTATAAAAAAGGTATAATGATGCCATAAAAGATTCAACTGCCAGTGGTTACATATCTAGATTGGGGGCATTATATGAGATGCCCTATATAGAGAATAATAATGACGTAGATGGAATAATTGTGAATCCATTGATACTCACCTACTGAGAATTTAAACTTTTCCTCTTGTGTAGCTTCTCAAATTGTACGTAGGTTAAATACTTTATCCAAAATTAAATTGAACTTAAGGAATACCTTCGGATAAGAATTATTCAATAAGGATACTGTTTTTTAATTAATGAATTCCTAGAGCACCAAAATGCATTTATAAGGAACCCTTACATTACTCAGGCAGTCTATTTTTGATATTAACATGAAATATACCAAATACGCTCTCGTTTTAAGTATTCTTTGTTCACTTGTATTATTTACTAGTTGCAGTGACAGTACGCTCGCAAGTTCGGATCTAGATACAGAAACCGATGCTAGCTCAATAAATTTAAATCCACCGGAAATCGAGTGGCACCAGGTCTACAATGGAAGCGGTGAAGAAAGTCATCCTCACTATGTGATCGAGACTAGTGATCATGGCTTTCTAATGATCGGAGAAACGGGTTTTATATGGAATAATACCGCTAAAATTTATGCTGTCAAAACGGACTCTTCGGGAAACTTGATATGGGAAAAAGAATTTGGAAATAGAGGTTATAATCTAGGAAATAGTTGCGTAGAGACACCGGATGGAAATTATATTATTGCGGGGACTTTAAATTTTGATGCAGCACTAATAAAGGTTGATGCCTTTACAGGTAATACGCTTCCTGGCTGGCCAAAAATCTGGGACTTAGGTTCAGAAGATAGTTTTGAAGCAGTTGAGCTTACTGAGGATGGCGGATTAATAGCAACAGGGTATAGAGATGGACTTGCAGAAAACACCTTCATTAATTGGGGCTCAGGTAATTTAATAAAAACCAACGCTGACGGAATTGAAATCTGGAATAAGGACATATCGGCTTCAATGTCCTCAGGATATAGAATAAAAAGGATAGGTGACGGATATATGGTTTCTGGACATCCAGCATATGAAGGAGATAAGGATTATACGTTAATGAAATTTGATTTTGATGGTAATGTCGTCTGGGAAAAAACACCTCATCCGTATGTATACTGGGGCTTCGACGTTAGTGAAAACGGGAATATGATTTTAACTGGACATGGAGACAGTCCTCTAAGTAATAATATTGATATTACAACGATTGGAGTAGATAGCGACGGTAATATCTTGTGGACAGCGCATGCTGGTCAACCCCGAGGATATAATGGTGATTGGATTCATGATGAGGTTTGGGGTGCTCGAGCAACTTCAGATGGTGGCTGGGTAATAGTTTCTGGTACAGGAGATGAATACACCTATTCTGAATGCGGTCATCCTATGGGTTGCTCAGACAAGTGGAATATTTATCTCATCAAATACAGTTCCACCGGAACTTTGCAGTGGGAAGGTTTGTACGCTGACCTAGATCTTTGGGGAGAAGAAGGAGATAATGCAGGTGAGGATGTTTGTATTACAAGCGATGGAGGATATTTAGTGGCAAATGATGTGGGAGGCTTTGGATTTACAAAGATATCATTCGGGGGGAAATAGATTAATTAGATAACCTTTTTTTTGGTAGCCCAAGGCCAAAAGTTGTGCTCGAACCAAATTCTAAACAACTTTAAAGTAAACAAATGCTTGTAATTGGATTTGGTTTGAAAAGAATTAAAAAAAATTGTATAAAAGATTATATTTCATGAAGATATTATCTGGAACCAGCAATCTTAAATTAAGTAAGGATATCTCAAAAAAATTAAAATTAAAATTGGTTAATACCAATATTAGAAGATTTGCTGATGGAGAAATTTATATTGAGATAAATGAAAACATCAGAGGAAATAGTGTTTTTGTAGTTCAGTCAACTTCATTTCCTGCAAATGATCATGTTATGGAACTTTTAATCACAATCGATGCCCTGAAGAGAGGATCTGCAAAAAGGATTTCAGCAATAATGCCATATTATGGTTACGCTCGTCAAGATAGGAAGTCAGGACCAAGGACTCCAATATCTGCCAAATTAGTTGCTAACCTAATTTGTGTTGCTGGAGCCGACAGAGCACTTATGGTTGATCTACATGCTGGACAAATACAAGGTTTTTTTGATATTCCAACAGATAATTTATTTGCTGCTCCAGTATTTATTTCAGATATTCAAAAAAAATTTAATGCATCTAATACTATAATTGTATCCCCTGATGTTGGTGGGGTTGTAAGAGCAAGAGCAATTGCAAAAAGAGTAGATTGTGATTTAGCTATAATAGATAAGAGAAGAGAAAAGGCCGGTGTGTCAGAGGTAATGAATATTATTGGTAACGTAGAGGATAAATATTGTATATTAATTGATGATATATGTGATACAGCAGGTACTTTAACGAACGCTGCTTTTGCTTTAAAAAAAAAGGGGGCAAAAAGTGTAATATCTTACATAACGCATGGTGTGCTGTCCAAACCAGCTGTTGAAAGAATAAATAATTCTCCAATTGATAAAATGATTATAACTGATAGTATCCAGGCCAATGATGAAATAGTGAAGTCATCAAAAATTGAACAACTAACTATAGCACCCCTAATTGGTGAGGCTATTAATAGAATTAGTGATAATAGGTCCGTTTCAAGTTTGTTTGCTTAAATAATATGGAGTAAATTATGAGTGAAATTATTGAAATAATTGCTGAAAAAAGAGAAAAATCAGCCAATTCAAATGAAATTAGAAATAATGGTATGATTCCTGCTGTTGTTTATGGTGAAAAGAAAGATCCAATCCTTATTTCATTAAATAGAAAAATGATTAAAAAGGAATTAGAACAACCTGGTTTTTTCTCTAAACAATTTGAAATCAAGGTTGAAGGCTCCTCTCACAGAGTTCTCCCCAAAGATCTCCAACTTCATCCAGTTAAAGAAACTATTGTTCATCTTGATTTTTTAAGAATTGGGGAAAACACAAAAGTTACTGTATCGATTCCAGTAAAATTTATTAATGAAAACCTTTGTGAAGGACTAAAACAAGGAGGAGTGATTAACATCGTTAGACATGAAATTGAGGTGAGATCACCAGTAAATAAGATTCCCCAGGCTTTCAATGTAAATTTGGAAGGACTTAATATTGGTGATAGCATTCATATTAGCTCCATAGAAATTGATGAGGAAGTAAAACCAGTTGTAAGTGATAGAGACTTTACGATTGCTACCATCGCTCCTCCAACAGTTATTGCTGTTGAAGAAACAACAGAAACTCAAACTGAAGAAGAAACCAGCGGTGAAGAAACTTCGACAGAAGAAAAGAAAGAAGAAGAAGGAACTGAAAAGAAA
>CAJXAT010000089.1 GCA_913050055.1 uncultured Flammeovirgaceae bacterium
TTAATTAAACTATTGTCGGGTTCTTTAAGAATTCTTTTAAAGTCATCTTCCTTAAGCGCATCTAATTCTACTCTTATAGGCAATCTACCCTGTAATTCAGGTAATAAATCTGATGGTTTAGCTAATTGGAATGCACCTGAAGCAATGAATAATATGTGATCTGTTTTTATAGGACCATGTTTTGTACTTAGAGTTGTACCTTCAATAAGAGGAAGTAAATCTCTTTGAACTCCTTCTCTTGATACATCTCCTCCCACCCTATCGCTTCTTGCCGAAACTTTATCAATTTCATCTAAAAAAACTATTCCATTTTCTTCAGTAGCCTTCTTAGCCTCTTTAATAATTTTATCTTCTTCAATCATTTTATCTGATTCTTGAGCCACTAAAATGTCATGGGACTCCTTAACGGTCATCTTTTTCTTTTTACCCTTTTTATTCCCCATGGATTTTCCAAGAATATCACCAAGATTAACCATACCCACATTTCCACCTGGCATACCTGGTATTTCAAAACTTTGAAGACCAGCTGCAGTGCCTTGGACTTCTATTTCAATTTCATTGTTATCCAAATCACCGTTTCTTAATCTTTTTCTAAAACTTTCTCTGGTTGCAACGCTGGCTTTATTTCCAACAAGAGCGTCTAAAACTTTTTCTTCTGCTTTTAATTCTGCTTTGGCTTTTACTTCTGCCTTTTTTCGTGTTCGCACCATATTTACTGCCTGTTCAACGAGGTCTCGTACCATGCTCTCAACGTCTCTGCCCACATAGCCCACTTCGGTAAACTTTGAGGCTTCTACCTTAGTAAATGGAGCATCTGCGATTTTTGCTAGCCTTCTGGCAATTTCAGTCTTACCTACCCCAGTCGATCCTATCAACAAGATATTATTAGGAATAATATCATTTTTAATCTCTCCTTGGACGTTCATTCTTCGCCATCTATTTCTCAGGGCAATGGCCACATTTCTTTTGGCATCACCTTGACCAATGATATATTTATCTAATTCGGCAATAATTTGCTTGGGGGTAAGATTTTCCATTTTTAGAATATTTGTTTTAAAGCGCTTGTATTTGTTTTGATTGATAAATATTGGCTTGTTGCGGCGGCATGTACTTTGGCATTACTGAATTGAAATTCATAGTCCTTTATTTTTAACAAAAAGCCAAAGCTCAGCCCAGCTCCATAGGCCATTTCATCTACACTGAATGCAACTCTTTGTCTGTGGTTATAACCTAAATTAAGTTCTACACGCTTTCCAATAAGTAGGGCCGTTCCAAAATTGAAATATCTAAAAATTTGATCTAATTGCCTGATATTTTCATTAGGATTAGATACATACAAATCATCGGATGAACGAACCAAGTCGCTAGCCGTAACGGTAAATCGAAACGGCATATGTTCAGGCTTAAAAGTGGTACCAATCAATACATCAAATGGGAGCGAAGTATGTGCGTCAGTTGTGTAATCAGAAATTAAAAAACCTAAGTTTTTGATAATCATACCGACCGAAAAGTTTTGGTAAGGACTTCTGTAGATGCCCCCCAAATCGAACAGCAAGGCATTGGCACCTGTCGTTGAAATATAAGAGCCTGCCATTTTTAAATTGATGCCCAGCGTAAAAGGACCCAGACTATGGGATTTACCTATGTGAAGGACATAGTCTTGTGCTTTGAACCGACCAATGACTGTTCCCAGCTCGTCTGTTTCATCGAAGGTGCCATAATCTGTGAACAAAATACCAGCAGTCAGCGGACCTATTTTGCCCGCACTAAATTGAGCGATGGTACTCATTCTATTGATACCCGCTAAGTAGGGATGATACATAATATAAATATCTCCTAAAGTACTGTCTCCGAGGATTGCCGGATTGTGATACCCCATGGCGATATCGTTGTCATTGCTTGACACGGCAGATCCTCCAAGCGCTGCAGCGCGACTGCTATTGGGAAGATTTAAAAAATGAAAGCCTTGTTGGGCAAACAATGATGACCAAAAAATTAGGAAAAATAAAGTGGACGTTGCCTTCAAATAGATTTTATATTTTCTTCTGGAATAATGAATTTTAAAGGTTGCTTAACTTTTTGCTCGAGTAAGGCAATATTCAAAACGTCATCCACATTTTCCACATAATGAATTTGTAATAATTTTAAGTATTGATCATCTATCTCGTCAATATCTTTCTTGTTTCTTAAGCTAAGAACAATCTCTTTGATCCCAGCGCGTTTGGCAGCCAATATTTTTTCTTTCACACCGCCTACAGGCAATACTTTACCTCGTAAGGTAATTTCTCCAGTCATGGCTAGTTTGGCCTTTACCTTTCTTTGCGTGAAAAGAGAGGTGAGCGCGGTCAGCATGGTGATGCCCGCAGAGGGGCCATCTTTTGGAATCGCGCCAGCAGGTACATGGATATGTAGATCATAATGATCAAATATTTTGTAATGGATATCGAGGACTTCAGCATTTGATTTAAGGTAGGACAGGGCCGTGATAGCGGATTCCTTCATCACATCACCCAATTGACCTGAGAGGGTGAGTTTTCCTTTGCCTCTGCTCAAGCTAGATTCTATAAATAAAATATCACCACCTGCAGGTGTCCAAGCCAAGCCCGTGACAATACCGGGAAAGTCATTGTGCTCATATTTTTCTTTATCAAAAATCTCTGAACCTAAAATACTGCGTACATGTTGGGAATCCATTTTCGATTCAAAAGGGATTTCCATGGCTTTGGATTTTGCAATATTTCGGACTAGAGCAGCAATTTTCCGTTCGAGACTCCGCACACCTGATTCGCGGGTATAGTCATTGATTACCTTTTCAATGGACTTTTGATTGAATTTTAAATCTTTAGAAGTCAAACCATGTTCAGTGATCTGTTTGGGGATTAAATGTTTATTGGCAATTTGAACTTTTTCTTCCAAGGTATAACCTGTGATGTCAATGATTTCCATACGATCGAGTAGGGCGGGTTGGATGGTTTCTAAAGAGTTTGCCGTAGCAATAAAAAGCACTTTACTCAAATCATAGTCTACTTCTAGATAGTTGTCCTTAAAATTACTATTTTGTTCGGGATCTAAGACTTCTAGCAATGCCGAGGAAGGATCTCCTCTAAAGTTGGCGTTTATTTTATCAATTTCATCTAATATAAAAACAGGATTTGATGATTTGGCACGCTTGATATTTTGTAGAATTTTACCCGGCATGGACCCAATGTAGGTCTTTCTATGGCCTCTAATTTCCGCTTCATCATGAAGCCCACCCAGTGACATACGAATGTATTTCCTATCCAGCGCCTCAGCAATAGATTTACCCAAAGAAGTTTTCCCCACGCCAGGAGGTCCATAAAGGCAAATAATGGGGCCTTTGAGGTCATCTTTAAGTTTTCTTACAGCCAAATATTCTAGTATTCTATCTTTGACTTTACCAAGCCCAAAATGATCTCGATCTAATATCTTTTGTGAATTCTTAAGGTCAAAATTATCTGTAGTTAATTCATTCCATGGCAAATCAACCAGTAATTCTACATAATTCATCGCCACAGGATATTCTGCTGCTGCTGGATTCATTCGCTGAATTTTATCAATTTCCTTGAAAAAATGAATTTTCACCTCTTCGGGCCAATTCTTCTCATTACCGCGGGTTTTTAGGGTTTCAATTTCTTGATCAGGCCCATCATTGCCAAGTTCATTTTGCAGGATGCGCATTTGTTGCCTCAGAAAATAATCTCTTTGTTGTTGATCAATATCTGTATGAACTTTTTTCTGAATTTCCTTTTTCAATTCGAGCATTTGCAGATCCTTCATCATAAGCTGCAATAATTTTTCTGCTCTTTTTATTGGATCATTTATTTCTAATAATTTTTGCTTTTCAGCAACTTCTGCATTGACATTGCCTGCTAAAAAATGGGTCAAAAAGGAATGGCTATCAATGTTATCCAAGGCAATTTGGGCTTCCTTTGGAATTTCGGGATTGAGCTTCATGATCTTATTGGCCGTATCTTTTAGTGATTGGACAATGGCTTCTGTTTTTTCTTTTTCTAGATCAAATTCGAGGTCATGTAAGATCTCATATTTTGCTTTTATAAAAGGCTTTTCACTAGTTAAGGCTAATATTTTAAATCTTTTTTGCCCTTGAATGATGATTGTCGTATTGCCATCTGGAAGGACCAACATTTTAAGAATTTTAGCTACTGTACCTATGCTATTGAGATCGCTTATACCCGGCTCTTCAATTTTGAGATTTTTTTGCGCGGTAACTCCAATAATGCGGTCTCCTTTGTAGGCTTGCTTCACCAGTTTGACAGACTTTTCACGACCAACCGTGATGGGGATGACTATCCCAGGAAACAATACCGTATTTTTGATGGGAAGTATGGGAAGTTCGTCGGGCAATTGATCATCCTTGAGTGAAGGGATTTCTTCAGAGGTAATTAATTGAACGACTTCCTCGGGATCGTCCTCCGAAAAGTCAGGATGAAAAATCTGAAAACTTTTGCTCATACTATGTCAATGTGGCAGTTTTATGCCTTAAATGGAGTTTTAAATGATTTCCATTTTAGTAGATCAATACTTATGCCAAATAATCTAATGTCTGCTTTTTAAGATTATCTTTACCCCATATATAAGTATTTCATTGAAATCTCCATAGCAATTTTAAAAAAGGCCAACTATATGAACCCAATTAAGGTCTTACTTTTATTAAGTATTTTTGGAATTAATCATCGGATCCAAGGGCAGAGTGATGCGACTACGGTGCTGAAGTTTGATTCTGATAACCTTTCGTCAAATATTATTGTCAATCGATATGACTTTGAGAACATAAATAAAATTCCTCGATATTTCAAAAAATCTCAAATTTTACTGCTTAATGATCTCGAAAAAAAGAAAGATTATCAGACCCAATACGGCATCTTATCCAAGTACGTTAGGAATTTTGGTATCGAAAATTTTTATTCTGAAACTCGATTACTTTGGCGATTGGCAAAGCTGACTGAAATGTTTGGTGATTATGAAGATGCCAAGTCTCTCTATCGTTTGGTCTTGAGGCATCATCACGGTGGAATTAATACAGATGAAATAGAGTTGTATTATGATTCCTTAAACAACCAGGAAGTAGCACAGTTTGTGCCTATTGAATATTATTATGAGATGGTCGAACATCGAAAACTTATCGATACCCTGATGCCTCCAAAGGGTGTATTGCTCAACATGGGGTTTTCGGTGAATAGTAGGGGTGCTGATTACGGACCAGCACTCAGCCAAAATAATGGGGCTTTGCTTTTCACCTCACAAAGAGAAGAGTTGAGTATGGAGATCAACAAAAATAAAAATGAGGATCTATACATCAGTTATGTGGATGCTTATGGTACGTGGTCTAAGGCTTATGCTATGGAAGAGATTAATTCTAATTACAATGAAGGTTCGGCCTGTTTAAGTGCGGATGGGAAAACGCTGTATTTTTCTCGATGTGACTGCCCTTCTTGCTATGGTGATTGCGATCTCTTCAGTGCCATCTTGAAGGATAGCATATGGACAGACATAAAAAACCTAGGAATCAATGTAAATAGTTTAAGTTGGGATTCACATCCCTCGTTATCCCACACGGGAGACACCCTCTTTTTTGCATCAGATCGTTTGGGTGGTTTTGGTTTATCTGATATTTATTTTACCACGAAAAAAGATGGATCTTGGACACAAAGCCAAAATATGGGGCCTATTATCAATACCAGAAATAATGAAGTGAGCCCGTTTTATCACCCACTGTTTGGGGTGCTTTACTTCTCATCAAATGGACAGCTTTACAATTTTGGAGCATTTGATATTTATAAATCGTATAAGATCATGGATAAATGGAGTGAACCTATAAATATAGGACCCTTGGTTAATGGAACGGGGAGTGAGTTTTATTTTACCATTGATGCAAATTCCAAAGATTTGTACTATGCAAGATCATCTTCTAAAGACTTGGATAAATTGGATTTATATTCTTTCCCACTCCCTATGGGCGCCAGATCCGATGCGATAGCACAATTGAAGGGAAGTTTAACGGATGCTTTGAATGGAAAGCCTTTTGGTGGAATTGTGTCTGTAGTAGATATGGATCAAGGGGTAGAGGTAGCTCCTAAATATCTGAAAGAAGATGGAACTTTTGAGTTTAATTTAATTGATCAGAGAAATTATTTACTCGTGATACAAGGCGATGATTTCTTCAGGATAGAGGAAGCATTTTACTTAGATGGGTATGTAGAATTGAATAAGACTACAGAGCCTATGAATGCCCGTATGAAATTTGAATCTGTAGAGTTCGATAATGGAAAAGCTGAAATTAAGCCTGAAATGTATGGAGATCTCAATAAAATAATTAATTTTTTATATGACAATATTGACTTCAAGTTAAAGATTTCTGGGCACACAGATTCTCAAGGATCTCAAGCACTGAATTTACAATTATCTAAAGATCGGGCGGAAAACATTCGAGACTATATTGTGATTTTCGCAGGTATTCTGGAAAGTCGTGTCGAGTGGGAAGGATTGGGAAGTTCTGTGCCTTTGGTGGAAGAAAATAATGAGGCAGATAAGAAAATTAATAGAAGGGTAGAGTTTCAAATCTACAGAGAAGGAGCGCTGGAAAAATAAAAGGCTCAAGTTCGTAGTGAGCGAAAGAGTTTAGAATAACTTGATGATGTCGTTGAGGATGGCATAGCTCATCAATGCCAAGAGCAATACCATGCCTACTTTTTGAGCATTTTCCAGAAAGGTATCAGAGGGCTTTTTTCCGGTAACTATTTCCCAAGTTAAAAATACTACATGTCCACCATCTAATGCAGGTATGGGTAAGAAATTCATAAATGCGAGTACCATGGAAAGCATTCCTGTAATACGCCAAAATCTTTGCCAATCCCAAGTACCACCAAAAATTTTCGCAATGCCTATAGGACCAGAAAGAGATTTACTTACGGAGACTTCACCAGCAAATATTTTTTTAAAGCCTTTGATGTTATCCCAAACAATACTGAAAGCCAGTTCAATCCCTAGTGGTATAGATTCTGTAAACGTATATTCAATGGTGGAAATTTCATTCAATCGAGTGGCTTGAAAGCCAATTTTACCTTCTTCATTGACCTCAATAGTTAAAGTTTTTTGGACATTTGATCGATTGATTAATAAAGTGATTTGGGTCCCGGCCAAAGTATCCATACTTGCTTGGAGTTGATCGTAAAACTCAATTTCAGCACCATTTAATGTGATAATTTTATCGCCTACTTGCAGTCCACCAAGATCTGCAGGGCTGCCTTCGATGACCGTACCAATATCAAAAATTAATCTATAAAAAATAAATTTTTGGGCATTGTTTTCTTCTGCAAAATCATCGACAAAATCATTAGGTATGGGTATAGTTAGTCTTTTTCCATCACGGTCTACCGTAAAGTATCCATTACTACTGAGGAGGACGGCTGGACTGACCAAGTCTCTAAAGCGTTCATAATCTTCACCATTAATATCAAGGATTCTGTCTCCCGTCTTAAGTCCTATAGACTCACCCAATTCATAAGCTACGATCCCATATTTGTTTAATTCTTGTTTAGATAGATAGGTATCCCCTTGGGTATATTTAAATCCTATAAATATAACGATACCTAGGATTACATTGACGATGATTCCACCCATCATCACGATCAGTCTTTGCCAGGCGGGTTTGGACCTAAATTCATGTGGCTGAGGTGCGGCGCGCATCGCAGTCACGTCTAACGATTCATCGATCATGCCAGAGATTTTAACAAACCCTCCTAAGGGAATCATACCGAAAGAATATTCAGTATCTCCGAATTTTTTACCCCAAATTTTTGGAGGAAATCCAATAGAAAATTGTTCTACACGCATGCCAAATGCCTTAGCTGCGAGTAAATGTCCTAATTCGTGCAACCCTACTAAAATGGACAAACCGAGAATCAGTTGTCCTACCATGATGAATACTTCCATTAATGAATCAATTCGTTTGCTTTAGTTCTTGTTTCTTTATCGGTATTGATTAAATCTTCCAAATTTGGAGCACGAATATAAGATACTTTTTCGAGGCAGTTTTCAATAACTTCGGATATCTGTAAAAATCTTATGCGATCATTTAAAAATGCTTCGACGGCAATCTCATTAGCTGCATTAAGAATACAGGGATGGTTTCCCCCAGAAGAACAGACTTCATATGCCAATTGAAGGTTTCTGAAAAGTTTAATATTGGGAGGTTCAAAAGTCAAGTTTGAGTAATCTGTAAAATTAAATCTTGGGAAATCTGACGGGATTCTTTTAGGAGAAGCTAGTGCGTATTGTATGGGAAGTTTCATATCCGGAAGTCCCATTTGGGCTTTAATAGAACCATCTTCAAATTGCACCAAGGAATGTACTATTGACTGAGGATGAACAATAACCTCTATTTGTTTGGTACGTAACCCAAAGAGCCATTTAGCTTCAATGACCTCAAGCCCTTTGTTCATTAATGTAGCTGAATCGATGGTGATTTTAGGGCCCATGACCCAATTGGGATGTTTAAGGGCTTGTTCCTTTTTTATGTTTTGGAGAAAGGCCGCATCCTTACCTCGGAAAGGGCCGCCAGAGGCTGTCAAAATAATTTTTTCAAGTGGATTTTGATGTTCACCTACTAAACATTGAAAAATAGCTGAATGTTCAGAATCAACAGGAAAAATGGGAATCCTCGACGCTTCAGCCAGTTTCATGATGATTTCCCCAGCAACTACAAGTGTTTCTTTGTTCGCCAAAGCAATAGGCTTTTTAGCCTCGATTGCCTTTATTGTAGGCATCAATCCCGCATAACCTACCAACGCAGTAAGGACCATGTCAATGGTACTCATTTGAACGGCATCATTAACTGCTCCCATTCCTGCGTATACTTTGATGTGTAAGGGATCTAAGGCATTAAATACTTCTTTGTAAATAGATTCATCTGTTACGATGACAACGTTGGGGTTAAATTTTTTGGCCTGTGCCACAATCAAAGTGGCATTTTTATGACAGGTGAGTAATTCTATCTGAAACAGTTTAGGATGGGCTTCTATCACTTCAAGAGCCTGCGTCCCGATGGATCCGGTAGATCCGAGAATAGCTATATTTTTCAAATTACTTTTATTTTTCTTTGAATGGATGGAGTGCCTCAACTATTTTCCTGTTGTTGCTTAATCTAGGCACTTTGTTTTGCCCGCCCAATTTCCCAATGGATTTCATATATTTTATAAAGGCATCAGCTTTGAGTGTGACCACTTGTAAGGGATCCAATACCGCACCCTTTACCAAATCATCATAATAGCTATTGAGCTGTTGCATGTTCAAATTTAACTCTTTTTTGAAAGCGGATATATCATGGGGCCTTTGAGCAAAAGCGATATACCATTCGTGATGTGGAAGTCCAGAGGTGGGCGTCACTTGGGGGGCGACCGTATATTCAATGAGTTCCGTCTCAGGAAATTTCTGACAAGTAAGGGTCATGGCTTTCTCCACTTCTTCTCCTATGACATGTTCTCCAAATGCAGAGATGAAATGCTTTATTCGACCAGTCACAATAATACGGTGAGGATAGGTACTTAGAAACTTCACAGTATCTCCTAATTCATAACCCCAAAGGCCTGCATTACTGTTTAAGATCACAGCATAATTGACCCCAATTTGAACTTCTTCAAGGGTGAGTCTTTTGCGTGATTCATTAAAAAAATCGGAGGCAGCAATAAATTCAAAAAAAATTCCACTGTTAGAAAGCAAAAGGAGACCTTTTGAAGCTTGACTGTCTTGATAAGCAATAAATCCTTCAGATGCAGGATAGGTTTCTATGCTGTCGATGGTTTTTCCTAAGGTTTCATATAATTTTTTTTGATAGGGTTCAAAACTTACCCCTCCGTATACAAAAAGAGAAAAATTAGGAAAAACATCTTTGATAGATTTACCTTTCCGGCTTACCAATTTGTCAAAATACATTTGAACCCAAGGAGGAATACCAGAAATTAACGATAAATCTTTATTTTCAGTTTCGAGAACGATTTGATTTACTTTCTGCTCCCAGTCTTCCAAGCAATTGGTTGGGTAGCTTGGCAGCTGATTGGATTTAAGGTAAGTTGGGATTAAATGATTAACGATTCCAGACAATCTCCCTGTTGGAATACCTGATGTATAGGTTAAGGTAGGACTTCCTGAAAGGAAGATCAGTTTTTTATCCAGAAAAGTACTCTTACCTGTTTCATTCACATAGGATAACAAAGCATTTCGAGCACTGTTGATGTGGTTGGGAATGGAATCTTTTGTGATGGGTATGTATTTGACTCCGCTGGTTGTCCCAGAGGTTTTGGCTAAATAGGCAGGCTGTCCAGGCCAAAGAACATCTTTTTTGCCTTTAAGAATTTCATTGATATAGGGCTTTAATCCTTCATAATCTCGAATCGGTACCCGCTGAGTAAAGTCCGTATGATTTCGAATTTCATTAAATTGATGGTCTCTTCCAAATTGGGTTTTTGAACCTGATTTTATAAGTTTTCTAAACAAGTTGGATTGAAACTTACCGGGATTGAGCGCCCATTTTTTTTGGTCGTAAACTATCCATTTGGCTATTGGCTTACTTAAGATAGATCGAATCCCCATATTCGTGAAAATAAATCATTAACGGTTTCAGATGCTTTCATTATTTCACAAAATTACTATGGTTAAGTTTTGATTGACAGATTATTGAAAAATCATTTTGATTAAAAAATTATTTCAGTAATTTTTTTAGGGTGGGCGAGTGGCTTTTTTGGTTCGATATTTTGTTTTGGAAGGCACATTGAAATTTAGTACCGGAGGGTAAAAGGGGAAATAAACTGCGCCTTTTATCTGAACTTAATTAAATGGCTTTTAATTTTATTTTTTTCTTCAACTCCTCTATTGAGTATTTGAATTTGGAATTGGTGTCAATCATATCGCTTACGGACTGTAAGGCATAAATCACCGTACTGTGATCTCGACCCCCAAAGTGATAACCGATGGATTTTAATGAATGGTTCGTATAGTCTTTGGCAAAATGCATGGCTACCTGTCTCGCAATGACTACTTCTTTTTTTCGCGTTTTTGCCTTCATGTCATCGATAGAAATATTAAAATATTCACCTACCGTTTTTTGAATATAATCAATCCCTACTTCTGAGTCAATATGAGAGACTATATTTTTAAGAATCGTTTTGGCAAGTTCTAAATCTACTTCGACATTGGTGAGAGAAGCATGGGCAATCATGGAGATAATCACGCCTTCCAATTCTCGAATATTGGTATTGACACTATACGCCAGATATTCAATTACTGGGTCGGATATAAGAATGCCATCTGCCTGCAATTTCTTTCTAATGATTGCTATGCGCGTTTCGAAATCAGGTTGTTGAATATCTGCAGTTAAGCCCCATTTGAATCTCGAAACCAATCGCTCTTGGAGACCACTTAAATCTTTTGGAGGCCGATCCGAAGTCATGATGATTTGCTTTCCAGATTGATGCAAGTGATTGAATATATGAAAAAATATTTCTTGAGTTTTTTCCTTATTTTTTAAAAACTGAACATCATCCAACATGAGTACATCCACATTCCTGTAATAAGCAATAAATTCCTGAAGGCTGTTACTTTTCAGCGCATCTATGAATTGATTGGTGAATTTTTCAGAAGCCACATAGAAAACATATTTTTCGGGATGATTGCGTTTGATTTCATTACCAATGGCCTGGATCAAATGGGTTTTACCGAGTCCAACGCCTCCATAAACCATAAATGGATTGAATGAGGTAACTCCTGGTTTATTAGCCACGGCAAATCCTGCAGATCTTGCCAATCGGTTACAATCACCTTCAATGTAATTTTCAAATTGATAATTGGGATTTAGGTTCGAGTCACTGGCCAGTTCTTGCATGAACTGAGGATTTTTATATTTATCATATCCGTTAACGCGAGATTTATTAAACCCACTTTTGTTTCCACCTACATTGACCGTATAGGGTTGGTTAGATGCACTGCCATTATCCATGACCACGGAATACTCCAGTTTTCCATTTTGACCCACAACCTTTTGAACTGCTTGCTGTAGGATATGTACATAATTTTCCTCGAGCCACTCATAGAAAAACTGACTAGGCACCTGAATAGTCAATACTTCATCTTCAATTTTCACTGGAACAATGGGCATGAACCACGTACTAAAGCTTTGAGCCGGTATTTGTTCTTTGATCAGCAAAAGGCAATTGCTCCATTTTTCTACGTACATCCAGGAGTCATTTTCGTGGTGGTCATTTTTCCTTTTTTGGGATCATTTTTTTATTTAGGGTTATCAAAGGTGGCGTAAAAAAAGTAAACAAAAAAGCGAAATATCATTTGAGTTGAAATAAATTTTAAGTGATTTAATTT
>CAJXAT010000090.1 GCA_913050055.1 uncultured Flammeovirgaceae bacterium
TATTAAAATTAATAAAGTTTTATTTAAAATAAAAACTTGAAGAAAGTTGACTGAGTCCCATGCCATCCCCAATTAATAAAATAATATTGAGTGGTTGATTCGCCTTTATTGCCGGGTTTTCTGTTAATTTAGGTGGGGTTCCTTCACAATGACAGGCCAATAAGAGGATAACCAAAGCCATCCAAAGGTTGCATATTCGCATTTTTATTTTCACTAGTTGTAATTTATTGTAAAGTTCATTAAATCAGGTGACTTAAGTTTTAATTCCGTATTATCATTTGAGTATTTTCGTATCTTATCAGAGAGATGAGTAATATAGTATGAGATGCATTCTGATTTGTATTCAAGACCATTAATGTTCTTTACTTTTTGGATGAAGGGTATTTTAAAGTGAGCAACTTCAACTTTCACCTCTTGAATCATCTTTTGTGGTCTTTCAAAATCATTTTTAAGTAAAAAAAGCGGATTGAATTGGCACCTTAATGTTAGAGAGGGGTTTGCTTGAGGGCCCCTTCAAATGCCTCGAAAAATTGATTTACATTTTGGATGGTAAAACAAAGAGGGGGCTTTAATTTCAATACATTGTCTTTGGGCCCATCTGTACCCGTGAGGATGAGGCGCCTTTTTAATTCATTTTTTATTTTTGAGGCATAGGCCGTAGCCGGTGCTAAGGTGGTTGGATGCACCAGTTCTAGCCCAAGAAAGAGTCCTTGATTTCTAACATCTCCGATCTGAGGGTAATGAAGGGCCAAACTTTTGGCACATTCGTCGAAATAACTACCGACTTGTGCTGCATGTGCCTGCAAATGTTCATGTTCAATCACATCGAGTACGGCATGAGCTATTTGCATGGAGACGGGATTGCCTCCAAAGGAACTGAAAAATTCCATGCCATTATCAAAAGATTCACTCAATGCCAAAGTAGAGACCACCCCTCCTATGGGATGTCCATTTCCCATGGGTTTTCCAAGTACGACCAGATCCGGTACGATGTCATAAAGTTCATAGCCCCAGAAGACACTGCCCATGCGACCAAACCCTACTTGTACCTCATCAGAGATACACACAATTCCTTTTTGCTTGAGATAAGGGTATAAGGTTTGTAAATAACCGCCGGCAAGGGGTACTTGCCCTCCACAACCTGATATAGGTTCAGCGATAAAGGCCGCTGGAGTGATCCCTTGTGCCAATAGATTATCAATGATGGCAATGGCTTCTGATGCATAGGCTTTACCAGAACTTTGCAAGCCTTGGTAGATTTTTGGTAAGGGGAGTACAGTTATATTTTCATTAACGCCATCCCCTCCTTTTCCATCAAATTTGTAAGCGCTGATATCGATTCCCATGCGCGTGTGCCCATGATAGCCGTCTGCCAATACCAAAATATGCTTATTGGAAGTATGATTTTGAGCTATGCGAATCGCCAGATCTGAGGCTTCGCTGCCAGAATTTACAAATATTACCTTATCGAGGGCATTGGGAAAATACTTCAAAAGTCTTTCGCTATAGCCCATAAGGGCCTCATATAAATATCTGGTATTGGTGTTCAGTTTATTGATTTGCCTTGCTGCCGCTTGAGTGACTTCAGGATGGCAATGTCCTACATGTGGGATGTTGTTGTAGGCATCTAAATAGGTATCCCCATTGGCAGCATACATATACTGAAAGGCGGCAGAATTCATGTGAATGGGATCGTCAAAACTTAGACTCAGCGCACTGCTGAGATGTTTTTTTCTCTTAGAAATAAGTGTAGGTACAGAATTTAGCTGTTGAAAGCCAAGAGGTTTCATGAGACTGTTCCTAAATAGAATAGGATTCATTTCGAACCATTTGGACAATAAGGCCCAAGCTTTATTTTCAGTTACAAAAATATAATCCTCGGTATTACCTTGAGATCGTTCTTTGTTTGAACTGATGACGCTCACGCACAATCGTGCAGGGATTAGATAATAAAAGAGCTCAATTTCTTTTTCATCAAGTTTCTGTATTGAAAGATAACCTTCTAGCAAATCAACCGCTCGGATAAGTGGAGTAGGAGTATCCAGGAGTAAGTAAGCCAATGCAATGGCCAGATCACATATTTTAGGGGCATAACATAGATCACCGAAATCTATGATGCCTTTGATCTTGTTATCTGAAACCAAAACATTCCAATCATTTAAATCATTGTGAATGATTTGTTTCGGAAGTTTTCGGAGTGGATCAGCACAGATTTGCTTGTATTGTTCTAAAAAATAATTGACTATTTTTCGCTGACTGGGATCAGAAATTAGGTACATATCCTCGACGCTATCGAGACAGTTCATCAGATTCCATTTGTGATCATATGCTTCGATTTCTACAGTTTTGTAGGAACCTAAAGATTGATGTGACAACGCAATTATTTTCCCAAAATTGAAGCTCAATTCAGGTGTAGCTTCAACATCTTTGAGAAAGATACCATTGATAAAACAAAGCATTCTAGAGAAACTACCATCGGGATAGGTAATGAGTTTGTCGTAGGAGGGACTTGAAACTTCTATGGGCAGCTGTGCTGATAAATGAGCCATGATTTTATTTTCAGCTTCGATTCTTTTGAAGCTTTCAGGATCCATATGATGTTTGACAAGATACGTTTGCCCAGTAAGATCTTCAACTTTATAATTGGCACTGCCATACCCTGCCAAGCGTGTTATTTTGGCGGGTGAGATAGGATAGGGTGCGAACAGGTCATAATTGCTCATTATTTTAAAAATAGATCATCGTCTGGGGTTTTCAAATCAGGTTAGCATTCTTATTTCCCCATCCATCCATCAATTCATTCTCTATCCTATTTATATCAGAGGTGAATCTCTTCTGGGTATCATTTATCGATATTTATTGAAAAGGATTTGAATGGAATCATCCATAGATTTGTAAACATCACCCGACCGAATCATTTCATCTACAGGATAACTGCCAGTAAATTTATAATTATTACAGCTGTTGAGGGAAAGAATCTTACCATCACTGGATCGTACCATTACCCACATAAATTTTCCATGTAAAAAGGAGAAAATAATTTTAGGATAACTTCTGCCTTGGGTTTTCTCAACAATGATTTTTTGATAGGCTTCGAAGGGGACAAACGTATAAAGGTTCACCAGTGACTTATCAATTTGGGCGGCTTCCTCTTCCTTAAAATAATCTTCAAGAAGGCTATATTTCGTCTTTCTTAAGGCTTTAATGTTATCTTCTACATTCCAAAATTCATCAATTGGAATACCTGCAGCAGCACTTTTGAGTAGGTGCCGCAATTGTTGACATAAAAACACATAATCGTGTTTACCCAAATTACCATTGGCAAAAGTGACGATTGTGGCTATTTTTTCTTTTTTACCATCAAAAACACTTAATTTATGTTCATGGTATTCTAGTTGAATTTTTTTGTAACTAAAATTTGCTAGCGCATCTTTCTGTTCTGGAGTAGCTTCATTTGAAGCACCTAAAATCCATTGCTCCATACTTCCATTCGCATATGAAGGGAGTGATTTTATTTGTTTTCCTAGCGATCCTGTTTGTGTGAGAATGGCATATTTTTGAGTTTTTGATTTCAAAAGGGCTTTGACACCCTTAGGAAACATATATTTTACATTTTTACTGGGCCAGTACTCTTGAAACGTTTCTCTCAAGACTTTATTCAATGCTTTTTCAACTCTAGAACTTTCAGGAAGTAGCTGAACCACTAATTCCTTACTATTGACAAGTGCCGCCACCTCTTGGTCAGGGTATAAGTACTGGGCCTGCGCAGAAAAAAAAATAAGTGAAAAAAGTAAGGTGAGCGTATTTTTCATAGTAGAAAACTAAATAATTAAACTGTGATCTCCATAGGGAGGGTACATTTTTTATTTGCACTTTCTAAAGCAATTTCTATGATTTTAATAGTATTCATGGCATCTTTTGGATCTACCAATAAGGCTTCATTTTTGACCAATGCATCATATACATTTTGATAATAGATTCGGTAGTCTCCAGGAGGCGAAACTATGGTTTCTGTCACGTCTTGTTGGTTTACTAACAAACTCAGTTTACCTGAATGTTCGATAGGTTCTTGACCCCAATTTGACTTGCTTTCGGGGTTGAGACCCGCCGTAAGATCTCCTTCCTGAACATCAAGTCCAAATTTTTCAAAAGTACCATTGATTCCATTTAATTTAAAAATAGGACCTGGAATTTTGACCAACATGCTTGATCTTAAGTTGACTTTTAGTCCAGGGTAATCAAGTTTTAACTCGAAATAGTCATTGGCATTACCTCCCCGTTGATTTCTTAAGTCAGCAGTAATAAATTCAGGAAGCCCAAAAAACACGATCGCTTGATCAATCAAATGAGAGCCTAAATCATAAAGAATACCTGATCCTGGTACGAGATCTTCTCTCCAATTTCCATTGAATGAATTTCTAAAACGATCAAAATTCATAGTTACCTCTACGATCTTACCAAGACGTTTAGAATGTATGATTTTTTGTACAGCTAAAAAATCTGAAACGAATCGACGGTTCTGATAAACAGAGAGGAACAATTTTTTAGACTTTGCCAGTTGAATTAAATCCAAAGCTTCTGCACTGGTGACCGTGAAAGGTTTGTCGACGACCACATTTTTCCCCGCAAACAGGGCTTGTTTAGCCAATGGATAGTGAAATTCATTGGGTGTAACAACTATGATCAGATCGATTTTTGGATCTTCAATAATTATGTCTGAGTGGTCAACTATTGCTACTTGCGGGTATCTATCTAGGGCTTACTTACGCCAAAAAGGGTTGGTCGTACGAATAGATTTAATATTAAAACCAGAAACGCAGTTAATTATGGGCGCATGAAAGACTTGGCCTGCCATACCATAACCCAGAAGGCCCACATTGATAATTTTCATAAATGATAGATTTTAAATATCATTTAGCAAAAAGGTGTGATAAATTTTTAAATGCCTTAAACTCTAATGCATTGCCAGAGGGATCTTTGAAAAACATGGTGGCTTGCTCTCCAGACTGGCCTTCAAACCTCACATAGGGCTCAATAAGAAAATCAATTTGATGACTTTTGAGTCTCTCAGACAATTCCTTCCAAAGGGCCATCTCCAAAACAACCCCAAAATGAGGGATAGGAACCTCATGACCATCTACTGAATTATGATTTTCTTTTTCAGACTCAGGGGAGGGCGCTATTTCATGTATCACCAATTGATGACCATAAAAATCAAAATCCACCCATTGCGTATCACTGCGACCTTCAGAGCACTGTATGATATCTCGATAGAAAGTTCTGGCAGCTGCTAAATTTTTTACAGGGATGGCTAGGTGAAAAGGAGATAAATTTGACATAAGTAGATGTTGTAATTTTTGTTAAATAAGTTAGAAAATTAACAATAAATATATAATCTATATTTTACAAATATGATTTAATCATCATTTGAGTGTCCATTTTTGGAAAATGACTAATATTGGTAATTTTAAAGTTCGTATCCAAATTGAGCAGCAGTTTGACGGACCATGGGTACAATTTCATCTAAATTTTCTTTTGTGAGGTTTTCTTTCCAGCGATTTATTTTGTTATGATGGTCTTGAGTAGAATAAGGTCTAGAGGTCAGAGCTTCGATGAAATCTTCATTATTGTTGTTTTGGACCCTTCGATTCCATGATTTTAATTCAAAACCATGCGATTCTGGATCAATTTCCAATTGCTCGCAGATGTCCTTAGAAAATTTTGATGAATCCCTTACCAAATCTTCAAATTTGGTAACCACTGCAATTTTTTTGACGGATGCATACCCGATTGAATTGATATAGTTCCAGTGGTGCGCACATTTTTTTAATAAGCTTTCTTGCATCCAATCTTTGTAGTCAGGAGGTTGAGGATGATGACCCCATGTTTTTGAAATCCATACTCTCAGAGAGCAAATGGAGTCTAAGGGGTGTCGGACCTGCCAATAAATTTTAATATTGGGAATTCGCTCCAATAATACGTCCAAGGGAAAAGATAATCCAGGCGTATTTTGATATTTTCTGTTTTCTCTAGTTATTTTAGAAGCAATGGGCTTGGAAAAGTCTTTGTTCAGATACAGGTCAAAATCAATTTCGCTGTAATAGGTATGCGTACTGAGATGGTTAAAAAGTTCAACGAAAATAGAAGAACCAGATCTTCCGCACCCCAAGATTAATACATGTTCATACATTTTATTCTTTAAGATCACCCACAATCAGTTTTCCATGATACTCGGTCACTCCCAATAATTCTATCATAGCGGTCAAGTTGAGATCGTTTATTTTGCCGGCTGCAATAGTTTTTATATGTTGACTGTGGGCATCCATATTCCGAATAACAGATGCACCCTGTTCAGCAGTGGGTGCACCGCCAGAGGTGAGAATGTGGGTAATGCCCTTGATGGCGGCCAAAGTTTGGGTAGCAACAACAGGATTCGGAGTAAGGTCAATGGCTTTATGGAATACAAAGTTCAAGCCCTCTGCTGCTTTTGCAATTTTCTCAACGGTGGGAACATCAATCGTAAAATCCACCAATAAGGCACCAAAAACGATTCCTTTAATGCCCAGTTTTTTGTAGGCATGTATGGTCTCAATCATGGTCTCAATTTCATGAGGCAAGTATTGAAAATTAATGGCTCGAGACCTGATCATCACGTGGACTGGAATTTTAAGAGCAGCCAGCGTTTTTTTTGTCAATTCAAGCGTCGGAGTCAATCCATCTAAGGACAAGTGACTGCATAATTCGATTCTATTTGCACCTTTTGATTCTGCAGATAAGGCATCTGAAAAGGTATCTACACAAACTTCGATCAAATGATTTTTCATGATTTAAATATGGAGCTAAATAAATTGATATCATCTGATTTAACGGTTTTTATATTTCATCGAAATCCTTAAAAATGATGGGCGGCCTTATCAGATAGTATGATTAATATTTTATTTTATTAAATTTAGTGATCATTAAAACAAAGAATATTGGCTTTCTCTAGTATTTTCAATGACGTATTGGGTCCAGTGATGCGAGGACCCTCCAGTTCGCACAGTGCTGCTGCTTGCCGTATAGGCTTATTATTAAGGCAACTGATGAATGAGCAGATCACTGCTATTGTGGTAGACTATGACCCCAACGGATCTTTGGTAACTACGCATGAGAGTCAAGGGACCGATATGGGTCTGTATGGCGGCCTACTTGGTTGGGAGGCAGATGATGAGCAAATGCCACATTACCGTTCGGCTCTTGAAAAAGCCGGTATCGAGACCATAGTAAACTATTTAGATTACCAGGCGCCGCATCCCAACTATTATCGCATATCTATCTCAAATCAATTGATTACTCATACCCTGTCGGCAATAAGTACGGGAGGCGGCATGATGGAAGTACTCAACATAGATGGGGCGGAGGTTTCTATTTTTGGGGACAAATATGTGGTGTTGATTTATGGGGAGAACCTTGAATTGCTTCGATCTATGCTGCCTGATTGGGCGCAAGCTAACCTTAGACTGACGGCAAGTTTCATTGAAATCAGTACACTTATTGAATTTAAAAAAGAGGATATAGCCGAACTTGAATCTTTATCCGGGGTCTCAAATGTATGCCTGTTGAAACCGGTGGTCCCCGTTTTGGAAGGAAATACGTCCGATCTCCCTTTTAGATATTGTAGCCAAATGGTTGAGTTAGGGAATTCAGAAAAACTTGAATTATGGGAACTGGGTCTTTTATATGAATCCAAAAGAGGTAATATTTCTCAAAAAAAGGCTTGGTCAAAGATGGAAAATATCGCCAAAATAATGAAAGAGGGGATAAAAAAAGGAATGGAGGGAACCCATTATGATGACAGGATATTACCGGTCCAGTCTACGAAATACAAGTTAAAAGATGAGAGTGGGCAATTGCTCAATGGAGGAATGCTCAATAAAATGATCATGTATACCACGGCTATGATGGAGGTGAAAAGTGCTATGGAGGTTTTTGTCGCTGCACCCACAGCGGGATCTTGTGGTGTATTGCCTGGCACCCTCTTTGGGGCTGCTGAAGCGCTTGATTCAGATCCAAACACCATTATTAAAGCTTTATTTTCGGCAGGCATCATCGGTGTTTTTATCGCCGAACATGCTACTTTCTCAGCAGAAGTAGCCGGATGTCAGGCTGAGACAGGCGCAGGGGGATCTATGGCGGCTGCTGCTTTGGTCACTTTGATAGGAGGCAGTTTAAAACAAGGAGTGACTGCTGCTTCGTTCGCGCTTCAAAATTCACTAGGCATCATTTGTGATCCGATAGGCAATCGAGTTGAAGCTCCTTGCTTGGGCAAAAATGTGATGGCGGCATCCAATGCATTGTCCTGCGCCAACATGGCTTTATCTGATTATGAAGCCTTGATCCCTTTCGATGAAGTAGTCATGACAATGAAGGAGGTAGGAGATGCGATGACGCATGAGCTTAAATGTACTGGTTTAGGGGGATTGGCAGCCACTCCCACAGCTAAGGCCATTGAAAAAAAACTCAGAGAAAAGGCCAATTTTTGCTGATTTTCTGGTCCAGAAGCCTTATTAAATTTACTTCAATAACAGGATGAATACTACCTCTTTTGGGGATCCTTCAAAAGGTTAAATTCATTTTTAAATATTTGCACTAATAGATGAATATCTGGGCACATTTGGATCTACATTTGCGTTTTGGCAGTTGATTAATACTGCCAGATTAAGTGAATTTAATCTTATCTATCTAGTGAATTATTTATCTGTTGAGCGTCTCACCAAGAGCTTTGATGAAAAGCAATTATTTGAAGAAATTACTTTTGGACTTGAACAAGGCCAAAAAGCGGCCTTGGTCGGGGTCAATGGATGTGGAAAATCTACGTTGCTTAAAGTGATCGCAGGCTTACTGTATCCCAACTCAGGTGAGGTCACCTTTAGGAAAGGAATTAGCCTTTCAATTTTGACCCAAAATCCTGAGTTTGCAGATGACGATACGGTGATGCAAGCTGTTTTTTCCAAAGACCGAGAAGAGCTCAAAGCCATTCGAAATTATGAATCTGCGCTTTTGAAAATGGAGAAAAATCCTGAAGCGGGGGTTGATTTATCTCCTTTTATCGAGCAAATGGATGCCTTGAATGCATGGGATTATGAACATCAGGTCAAGGAAATCTTGGGAAAACTAGGGATTCATACCTTGGATCAAAAAATGGGAGAATTGTCTGGTGGGCAGAAAAAACGGGTAGCTTTGGCTCAATGTCTCGTCGTGAAGCCCCATGTGCTTATTTTGGATGAGCCAACCAATCATTTAGACTTAGAGATTATCGAATGGTTAGAGGAGTATTTAGCGACCCAAAACCTCACTTTATTGATGGTGACGCATGATCGCTATTTTCTTGACCGCGTAACCAATGAAATCTTAGAGATTGACGCCGGTCAGATATTTAAATATCACGGAAATTACAGTGATTTTTTACAACAAAAATCAGATCGTGAAGAGCAGCAAGCGGTCACGGTTGGTAAAGCAAAAAATTTATTTAAAAAAGAACTAGAATGGATTCGTCGACAACCTAAGGCGCGTGGAACGAAGGCGAAATACCGTATAGATGCTTTTTATGACGTCAAGGAAAAGGCCAGTCAGACGGTAACTAAGAGTGAAATGGAGGTCAATCTCAAATCCGATCGCCAAGGGAAGAAGATCATGGAGATTAAACATATTTCTAAGATTTTTGATGATAAAAAAGTCATAGATGATTTCAGTTATGTATTTCAGCGCAAAGAGCGTATCGGCATCGTGGGGGCTAATGGTGCAGGAAAATCAACATTTCTCAACATTTTGACTCAAAATCTAACTCCCGATTTAGGCGAACTGGACATAGGTCAAACAACAAAGTTTGGATATTATACCCAAGATGAAGCTGTTTTCGATCCCCAAATGAAGGTCATTGAAGTAGTGAAAGAGGTAGCCGAATTTATTCAATTGGCGGACGGATCTGAAGTTTCAGCCTCTAATCTCTTAACCCAGTTCCTTTTCCTACCCAGTGTGCAATACAATCTTGTTGGCAAATTGAGTGGAGGTGAAAAAAGAAGGCTTCAATTGCTACGGGTGCTGATGGCCAACCCCAATTTTTTAGTATTAGACGAACCTACCAATGATTTGGACATCATGACTCTGAATGTATTGGAGGATTATCTAGACAAATTTGATGGATGTTTGATGATTGTTTCCCATGATCGCTATTTTATGGATAAGCTGGTTAGTCATTTGTTTGTGTTTGAAGGGCAAGGCATTATTCGAGATTTCCCAGGAAATTATACCGATTATCGTGCAACCGAAGGCGGATTAAAGTCAGTCAAGGAAGTCGTCCAAAAACCATCGAATACAGAGACCAATGGGTCTAAGAAAGTGGCAGATGGCCCGCGTAAAATGACTTTTAATGAGAAAAGGGAGCTTGAGCAGATTGAAAAGGAGCTGAGTCAGCTGGAAATTCAAAAGAAGGTCATTGAAGATGCTTTGGCAAAGGAAACTGATTATAAGAAATTGACGGTTCTGGGTATTGAATTGGATCAAACAAAGACCCTTTCGGAGGCTAAAGAACTGCGTTGGCTTGAGCTGAGTGAGCTTGATACATTTTAATGATCTTCATCCCGGAGATAGTATCTCTCCATTACAAAGGTCCCAAAAGGGAGAAATGAAGCAATTAAGGCGAAGCAAAAATCCATAAAATGCCAGTTAAATTTAAAAGTAATCCAGCACAAGGTGATGATATAAAGTAGGAACAGGAGTCCATGGATCATCCCAACCACCTGATTGGGCCAAAAAATCAATAATTGGTATTTTAAGGGCATCGTGATCGCGAAAGAAAGCAAAGAGATCCCCTCTGCTCGTGCAATCCATCGAAAAAAAGTCAGCCATCGAATCATTTTGAGTGATATGAGGAGTAGAAATTATTTTTTATCATAATATTCTAAGGCCTCGGGAAGATGTTTTTTGAGATCCTCAATACGACGTTCGTTGGAGGGATGCGTAGAAATCCATTCGGGTGCATCAGCTCCATCGGACATTTCGGCCATTCTTTCCCAAAACCCAGGGGCATCCTCTGGATTATAACCTGCAATAGCCATGAAAACCAATCCCATTCTATCGGCCTCACTTTCATGTTTTCGAGAAAACTTTAGGATACCCATTTGGGTACCCGCACCTACAGATTGCAGTAAGATGTCACGGGTTAAGGCTGACTTATTTTGGGTTGCAAGGGAGAGTGAAGCCAACAGCCCATTGGTAATCATACCTTGACTCATTCGCTCCCTACCGTGATTGGCAATGGCATGGGCAATTTCATGACCCATCACCACTGCAATGCCTTTTTCTCCCTGGCATACAGGCAAGATTCCAGTATAAAAAGCGACCTTACCGCCTGGCATGCACCAAGCGTTCACCATTTCGTCTTCGATTAGATTAAATTCCCATTCAAAATCATTGAGTACCTCACTTTGTTCTTCCTTGTCAAGATAGGCTTCTACTGCTTTTTGTATTTTTACGCCGACTTTTTTAATCAAAGTCGCCTGCGTATTGTTTTCAGAAATCTCATTGGCCTTTAGGACTTCTTCGTATTGCTGAAAACTCATGGGGATCAATTCTGAGTTTTTGATCATGCTTAATTGAGACCTGCCAGTGATGGGTACCGTAGCGCAGCCTAATAGCAATAGTAAAATGCTGATTAGGGGCCAAGATCTAAGTTTTGTCATTTCTTTTTTACACTAAAATTAACGGATTCTTCTCCTATTTATAAAAAAAAGCCTCACAATATAATCGTAAGGCTTTTTATTATTAAATTATTTTGAAGCAATTTTTATTCACTTGCAGCTAATTTCATTTCAAGCTCGATCATACCGTCTGATCCATCTGTACCCGTGATTGCACTTACATGAATTAAACCTTGTACGTTATCTACAGTTTTGAACATAAGTATGTCATTTGCAGACAGATTGGTTACGGTACCATTGGCATCGGTCACATCGACACCGGCTATAGCCGTTTCTATGTCACTGACGGTTACCATTTCAAGATACTCAGCACTTGTGATGGTTGTGACAGCTAAAGTCGTCACATTTTGTGATCCCCATGCAGATAGATCATAGATAGTATATTCAGCAGGAGACGCCAATGCGGCATTGTCCGTGGATCCGTAATAGTAACCAAAGTCGATACTTGCTGATACGGGATCGGAAGTCGATATGACATCACCTAAGCTATAAGTTTGATTATTGGCAATAGAATAAAAAGTTTGAGAGCTACTATCACCCAGAGGAGCATACAACATCACAGCAGTCTGAATTTTGGCTACAGGAGAAACGACGACA
>CAJXAT010000091.1 GCA_913050055.1 uncultured Flammeovirgaceae bacterium
CATGCTTAATCTTCTTTTAGCAAAGATTAACGAGCCCCGAACAAATATCAAACTTAAAGGATTGGTAGGCAGTTCGGATGCTCTAACCCTGTTGATTACCTCAGAGAGAATTAATCAACCGATACTCGTCATTATGCACGACAAAGAAGATGCCAGTTTACTTGTAAATGACTTGTTCAATTTAAAAAAATCAAGAATTGCTTCTTTTTTTCCTACTTCTTACAAAAAACCCTATCAACCTGAATCCATAGATAACGCTAATATTCTTCAACGTTCTGAAACCTTAACACATATACTTAATGAAAAAACCAAAATCATCGTAACCTATCCAGAGGCTCTGGTAGAAAAAGTTGTCAATAAACGAGCATTACTTAAAAACATCTTTAAAGCTAATATCGGAGAACTTGTGGATATCCCTTTTTTGTCAGAACTATTCTCAACTTTTGGTTTTCAAAGCACAGATTTCGTTTATGAACCTGGACAATTCGCAGTGCGGGGAGGTATCATTGACGTGTTCTCTTTCAGTTCGGAATTTCCCCTCCGTATCGAATTGTTTGGGAATGAGATTGAAAGTATTCGTACGTTTGACCCAGAAACTCAATTATCTAAAAAATCGCTTCAATGGGTTTCCATAATGCCCAATACACATACCCAATTATTGAAAGAAGAGCGAATTTCTTTGTTGGAATATTTGCCAGAAAACACATTGGTTTGGATCAAAGATTTAAGAGAAACTCAAGATATCATCACTAAAACATTTGACAAAGCGGCAGATTCATTCCATGCCGTTATCTCAATAAGTAACAATACTCAAGTCGTTCAATCTCCCTTCTTACTTTACGACACCTCTGCCTCTTTTACCTCGCTCTTAGAAAAACGCAAAGTAATAGAATTTGGTAAGCGTGCTTTTTTATCGCCTTCTTTTGAAATCGATTTTGAAAATCAGCCCCAACCTTCATTTAATAAAAACTTCGAGTTCTTGGTAGATAGTCTTGGCGCATTACAACACGACGGATTTCATATTTTTATTTTCTCCGATTCCGAAAAACAACTTGAACGACTGGCGACCATCTTTGAGGAAATCGATCCCTCTTTGTCTTTTTCTGGAATCACGGGTAGCCTCAACGCAGGCTTTATCTCTCCTACTTCAAAAATTGCCTGTTTGACAGACCATCAAATCTTTGATCGAATACATCGAAGGAATGAAAAACCCAAATTCAACAAAAAAAAGGCCCTCACCCTCAGGGAACTCAAATCTTTACAAACAGGTGATTATGTCGTTCATATTGACCACGGTGTCGCCCGTTTTGCCGGACTAGATAAAGTCATGCGCAATGGAAATCAACAAGAGGTCATCCGTTTAGTATACAGGGATGATGATTTACTCTACGTAAGCGTTCATGCCTTGCATAAAATTTCTAAGTATGCAGGAAAAGAGGGTGGGCCTCCCGCTACCAGTAAACTCGGTTCTAAAGATTGGGAAACGAAAAAAAAACGGGTTAAAAGTAAGGTAAAAGATATCGCCAAAGAATTAATCAACCTATACGCCAAAAGAAAAACGGCTCCCGGATTTGCTTTTCCTAAGGATACTTTTTTGCAAGCTGAATTAGAGTCTAGCTTTATGTACCAAGAAACCCCAGATCAACATTCCGCTACTGCAGATATCAAAACAGATATGGAGCGAGTGCATCCTATGGATCGCCTGATCTGTGGAGACGTCGGTTTTGGAAAAACAGAAGTGGCCATTCGAGCGGCTTTCAAAGCGGTAAACGCCAATAAACAAGTGGCTGTTCTGGTTCCTACCACAATTTTGGCCCTCCAACATTATCAAACCTTCTCAGAACGGCTTCGTGATTTTCCAATCACCGTTGATTTTGTAAATCGATTTAAAACGGCCAAAGAAATTACAGCCATCAAAAAAAAATTACGCGACGGACACATAGATATTCTCATTGGTACCCACCGCATTGTAAATAAAGAAATGATTTTCAAAGACCTTGGCCTCATGATTATTGATGAAGAACAAAAGTTTGGTGTCAAAATTAAAGAACAATTGAAAGAATTACGTGTGAATGTTGACGCCATGACACTAACCGCGACTCCCATCCCTCGGACCCTTCATTTTTCCCTGATGGGTGCTCGAGATCTATCTATCATCGCAACCCCGCCTCCAAATAGAGTCCCCGTTACCACAGAGGTCTGCGAATTCAATGAAGAAGTGATTAGAGATGCGGTTCATCATGAACTTAGAAGAAAAGGCCAAGTCTTCTTTGTTCACAACCGAATTGGAGATATTGAAAGTTTAGCCAATCTGATTTATAAACTTGTTCCTGATGCGCGAATTGCCATAGCACATGGGCAAATGGGCGGTCCCAAATTAGAAAAGGTAATGGTCAACTTTATCAATGGTGCGTACGATGTACTGATCTCAACCAACATTATTGAGTCTGGATTAGACATCCCCAATGCCAATACGATCATTATAAATAGAGCCCATATGTTTGGTCTCTCTGATCTTCATCAGATGCGGGGTAGAGTGGGGCGATCCAATACCAAAGCCTACTGTTATTTGTTAACCCCTGCTCATTCCACAGTATCTTCTGATGCCAGAAAACGCTTGATTGCACTAGAAGAATTCTCCGAGCTGGGCGATGGTTTCAAAGTGGCCATGAGAGATTTAGATATTCGAGGTGCTGGGGATCTTTTAGGAAGTGAACAAAGCGGTTTTGTCAATGATCTTGGTTTTGATATGTACCATAAAATCCTCGATGATGCGGTCCTTGAATTGAAAGAAAATGAATTCAAAGAATTATTTCAAGGCAACTTAGTAGATGACAAGGTCTCTGATTCATTTATCAGTGATTGTGTGCTAGAAACCGATCTGGAAATCCTTATTCCTCAAGAATATATTACCAATACCTCTGAAAGGCTTAGATTATACAATGATTTAGATAATGTAGAAACAGATGACGCCCTATTAACCCTTCAAAACAGCACCAAAGATCGATTTGGTGCGCTCCCTAAACCTGTAACCGAATTGATAAAATCGGTTCGATTGCGTTGGCTGGGCCGCGATTTTGGATTAGATAAAATTGTATTAAAAAACAGTACAATGAGGTTACACATATTAGAAGGTAAAAAAGAGGCCTATTTTTTGTCTTCTGCTTTTAAAAATCTCATTCAATTTGCCCAAAATCATCCCCAACGTTGCAAAATCAAAGAACAAAACCAAAAATTGATTTTTTCTATTGATCATGTTTATTCCCTCGATGATTCCTTCCCTGTTTTCACCTCCTTTTTTAGAATTTAGGTCTTTCTCGACTGTTTTTTTAATTTTATAGGAAGAAGAACCCACTTTTTCATTTTTCATTTCAATAAATAATATAATTTTTGCCTACATTAGCGTTATTAAGTTTAAAGATAGTTAACCAATCTTATGGAAAATGTTTATTCTATGGTAAAGGCACTAACCTCTACCATAACAATCGCATCAGTATTAACCTCTTGTATTTTTGGAGGGGGTAACCCGAATAGTTCTAATCCTGGAAGCGCCAGTACGGTCACAGCTTTAGAATGGAATGTCGATGAAGAAGATGGGGGTAGTTTTCAAGTCAGTGAGTATGCGGGTCAACCTGTGGGTCCTAACCTTGTTTTTATAGAGGGGGGCAGAACCGTCTTAGGATCTGTGGAAGAAGACGTAGTATATTCAAGAGATAATGTCGAACGTTCAGTAACTGTCGCCTCCTTTTATATGGATGAAACTGAGATAACAAACATCAACTGGCTTGAATATGAGCATTACATCCGTATTGACTCTGACGAGATTTATTGGCAAAATAACTTGCCGGATACCACTGTCTGGTCACGAGACCTTGCCTTCAATGATCCTTATGTTTCACATTATTACAGGTATCCTGGATTTAGATTTTTTCCTGTAGTAGGTATTAATTGGAGGCAAGCTGTGAATTATTGTGCTTGGCGAACTGAAGTAGTAAACCTTAAGTTGGCAACAGATGCTGGATTTTTCGAAGTAAGTGAAGATGGCGAAGACGATGCCTTCGCTGAGGACGATGCCTTCGCTGAAGACGAAAATACCGAGGTTGGCAGTGTACAAGGAAACAATCCTCGCGTCCCGATTGAAAGTGGTATCATATTGCCCGCTTACCGTCTTCCTACAGAAGCCGAATGGGAATATGCCGCCCAAGCTCTTATTGGTACTCAGTGGTTAGATGAAACGCAAACTAATAGTAGAATTTATCCCTGGGATGGTCATGCACTTAGAAATCCTTATGGTAAATCTATTGGATACATGTTGGCGAATTATAAAAGAGGTCGAGGTGATTATGCCGGTATTGCGGGAAAATTAAATGATGGGTCTATGATTACGGACTACGTTTATAATTACCCTCCAAATGATTATGGGTTATATAATATGGCTGGAAATGTAAACGAATGGGTCCAAGATGTCTATCGTCCACTCTCTTTTCAAGATATGGATGACTTAAACCCGTTCAGGCGTGATAATGTGTTAGATGAAGAAGATTTGTACGATGGCGGCTACAGCTTCATTGGAAACGAAAGAGCTTATGAAACTGAAGAAGAGGCTCTAAATGCAGGTGTGCCTCGTTCACAATATAATGTGGACAACCCTCCTATGAAACGTATGAGAGTTTTCAAAGGAGGATCTTGGAAAGATGTCGCCTATTGGATGTCTCCAGGAACCCGACGCGCTCTTTTTGAAGATTCCTCTACGAATGCTATTGGCTTCAGATGTGCCATGGTCCATGCTGGGTCAAATTACTAAGAAACATTAATACAAAGAAAGCGATCTGCATTTCTACAGATCGCTTTTTTATGCCTTCTTTTTATGCTTACCCGATATAAAAATTTATTTTTCCCCATAATTATGAGTTTAGAGTAGATGAAAAACAAGAGATCACCAAGACTTCTTATCTTAATTGGTATTGTATTTGAGAGCGTTCTTTTATTCAACTTTTTTCTTTTGTAAGATGGCTTAAGAGAGATATTCTGATATGCTGCTAGCTATTCTGGAAGATTTTCGTTTATCTTATATTTGCGCGCATTCTATTGGTTTATAAAGGAGCATAACCTTAATCCCCCCTTATTAGAACAAAAAATGGGTCTCCGTTTTCAGTATCATGGACATCATACATTTTGGCTTCTTAGCCTATTTTGGTATCCTTGGCTATCCTTTCTTTATAGGAACCATCCGAAAAATAGTCTTTCATCTGATGTCCTTCTATTATGTTGGTTTCGTGATGACCATGACTTTTTTGGCCGGCATTTGTGGAGAGTTTGTAGGTCCAGATCCTGAAGTTTTTCACTTTATTGGTTTAGGTATCGTACTCATTTCTTTTGGAATGGGTGGAATTCAACTGTACCAAATAAGGTCTAGATAGCCCTTTCTTAGGATAAAAATACCCGCTCTCACCTTTTTAAGAGGTGTTTGATCAACTAATCATCCCCTTAAAAAATAAAATAGGTCTAGCTATAAAAAATATATCTCAATAATAGAGGCTCGACTAAGTAGTCCGCATCTAACCAAAGAATCATTCCCTCACCCTTTCTTTCATTTTAAAAATCATACTATTACCTGATTATTTTCGCATAGCAAGAGCCAAAATAGTAATTTCTCGTACTTTCGGAGCGATCAATTCACAAATAACGACCATGGTAGCTCTTGTTGTGATTACATCATCAACTACAATTACCGATTTCCCTTTCAAATCATCCACCTTTAGGCCGGCATACACTTCTTTTTGATTTTGCCAACGTGCTACTCTATCCTGTTTACTCTGTGATTTATCTTGTCTTACTATGAGAATAACATCATCCTTAATAGGAATACCGTTTTTTCTGAAAGACCCCTTGCTATTTCGCAACTTTAGTTATACCCTCTCTTTTGCTCCTTGTCTGAATGTAAAGTAATAGGTATTAAATAATCCACTTTTAGTCCTCCTTTAAGGACTAAAGAAGTGCCAAAATGACGTCTTATTAACACAGCCAGTGCTTTATTTCCGCGATACTTGAAACCATATAATATTGCTTGCGTAAGCCTTTTCTTATTAAGCACTAAGTAGAATTGAACGGAGACTACCTTTGGTAAAAATCTGAAAAATAAAGAGAAGCTTTGATTTTGATCAGGTTATGAGTCCAAGTAAGGTAAACTGAGAAAACATCGGGTACATAAGTATGAATCGTTTTTTACCAAAACAGTCATACATCCGACACAGCAATGAAGATATATTAATGCTATAAAGTCTTTCCAAACAACTCTCAAATAATGTATTACTGATGCCATATAATTAATTCTAAATGGCTTCTTTTGTTGACTTATTAAGGGTCAAAGCCCTATTATTTTAGTGAAACACTTGAAATTTTAAACTGAGTATATAACTTTTAAAGATGAATTGAAAACAAAAATAGATATAACACTTATCTTGCCTGTTAGAAAGTTCAAAATTCAATCTTATCTTATACTCTAACTATATTTACATAGCAGACCACATGAGTTTTCCTCACTTGTTAGATTGCCAGAGATTTAAGAAATGATTGATCCATCCCTTAACGACCAGTTTACTTCTTTTCGGCGTAAGTTTTTCTATAATAAGTTACTTAGAGGTAGCCTTATTTTCATCTCATTATTAGGAAGCTATTGTATGCTTGTTGCTGAATTTGAATCTTTTATTCGGCCCGGTACTTTCATAAGGGGAATTTTATTGATGCTGAGTATTCTTTTTTTAATAACCGGGCTCTGGATCTTCATCATTCGGCATATTTTCGCCTTATTAAGACCTAAACAACACTTGACTGATGAGCAAGCCGCACGTCTCATTGGACAGCAGTTCACTGATATTGGAGATCGCCTCATTAATACTATTCAACTACAGGATCTAGTCGATAACCAAAAAAGTCTGGCTCAGGCCAGTATTGACCAACGTTCCCTAGAATTTGATCAATATGCTTTTGATCGATCCATCAATTTAAAATTAAACGGTAAATACCTTTATTTTACGCTTCCCATTCTCTTTTTATTCATGGTACTAGGTCAAATACAACCTGGTCTTTATTATGACAGCTCTCAGAGAATCATCAACTACGACTTATTTTACGCTAACCTTGCGCCATTTGAATTCAATTTACTTTCTGAAAATTTAGAGGTCTTCAAGAATGAAAGCTTATTGTTAGAATTAGCATTGAGCGGAAATGAAATCCCAGACCAGTGTTATATCCAGATTGGAAACCAAAAAATCCGTATGAAAACAGACCAAAACGGTCAATTTTCTTATCTATTTGAAACCGTGCCTAATGATATAGTTTTTTCTTTCTTGTCTGCGGGTTATCAAAGTAAGTCGTACACAATCATCACAAAAGTCAAACCAGAGCTTATTAGTTTTGATGTTCAACTAAAATACCCTCCACATACGCACAAAAAACCGAATTTTTTTTCTAATAATGGTAATCTCAACCTACCCGAACATACCCAAATATCTTGGACAATTTCTTGTCAAGACGCCGATAGCGTACAGTTAACAGTCGGTAATCATTCTGCTATTCATGCCACATATATTACTGATAATCAGCTATTTAAATTGAAATATAATGCGATCCAGAGTGATCCATATGAGCTGCTATTAATCAATCAATACGGACACAATCAAGAGTCCATAAAATACCAATTAACCGTGCAAAAAGATCTATTCCCTGAATTAGAGGTCACTTTTTTCGTCGACACGCTATATTATGACTTCGTGCTAATCACGGGTACCTTTTCGGATGACTACGGTATCCATTCTTTAATTATAAATCAAAAAGGAACATCAGATAGCCTAGTGACACTTCCTGTAAAAGATATTCCCAACACCCAGTCATTTTACCATCAAGTCCCGATAACCTCGGAAATGCTTAATCAACAATCCCGAATTGAGCTACAAGTTATCCTGACAGATAATGATCTGCCCAATGGTTACAAGCCCACTTCTTCCACTCCTTTTTATTTGCAAATACCCGATGACGAATATTTTAAATCTCTGCTCTCTGAAAAAAGCACGACTTCTGAAAATGCCATCAAAGAGCTTATTTCAAAAAATGAATCCCTTCAAGACAAGTTGTTAAACATGGAGGAAAAATTGAAAATGAAGCAAAGCCTAGACTGGCAAGATCATTCAATGTTCGAAGAGATCCTCAAAGAAAAGCAACAATTGCAAGAAGCTATTGAAGACCTGTCTCAAAAAATGAAGGAGCTTAACCAGCAACAAAATAAATTTAATGATAAAGATCCTCTATTACAGCGAAAAGCCGAGCAATTAAAAGAACTCATATCAAGTATTTTAGATGAAAAAACCAAAAGATTATTTGACGAATTAGAACAATTACTTAAGGAAAAACAAAACGTTCAGGACATCCAAAGAAAACTATCTAAACTTACCAATAAAGAAGAAAACATAGAACAAGCCCTTAACCGTACTCTCGAACTATTCAAAAAATTAAAGCTCGAAAACGATTTAGATCAAGCGCAGAAAATGATCGAAAAATTGAGCCAAGATCAGCAGAGACTCTCCACTGAATCTAATAACAAAGAATTCTCAATGGATGAGTTAAAACTTCAACAAGATGAGATATCGCTAAAATTTGAAGAGTTTAAACGTGATTTAAACAAAATAGAATCCTTAAATCAAGAGTTAACCCGGCCCGAATCTCTATCACCGACCCAAGGTTCGGAAGATCATATTGATCAATCTCTACAAGAAATCAACGATGCTATCAACAAAAAAGAAAGAAAAAAAACCGGTAAAAAACAAAAAGAAACCAGTCAAGCAATGAAGAAATTGAGTGATACTCTTGCGGATATGCAGTCAAATATGCAACAAGAAACGATGATTGAAAACATTGAAGCCCTTAATAAGATACTTGATGATTTAATTAAACTTTCTTTTAAACAAGAAGAACTGATGAAATCATTCCGCACTTTGAAACCTATGAATCCTATGTTTGTCACCTTATCGCAGGAACAATTAAAGTTGAAAGACCAGGTGACCGTATTATCAGACAGTCTTTTGGCATTGTCAAAAAGAGTGGTGGCCATCTCCAGCTTTGTAACAAGCGAACTAAGTGAACTTAATAGGAACATCAATGCATCCATCCTCTCATTACGTCAACGGAAAGCAAACACTGCCGTCGTTAATCAACAGTTCTCTATGACTTCAATGAACAATTTAGCCCTTTTATTAAATGACCTCCTTCAACAGATGCGTAATCAAGCCAATAATCAAGGCAGCGGTGAGTCCCAAGATCGGCCTTCAGGCAACCTACCCAACCTCCGTGAATTACAACAACAGCTTTCGGAACAAATACAACAACTTAAAAAAGGAGATCTAAAGGGCCGAGAACTCAGCCAAGAGCTCGCAGAAATGGCCGCACGGCAAGAGATGATCCGGAATGAACTCAATAAGCTGAACAATAAACTCAAAGGACAACCAGGAAACGACAACACCAATAGCACATTGAGTAAAGCCGCCGATGCCATGGAGAAGAACGAGCTGAATCTCATCAATAAGCAAATCACTCAAGAATTAATCGACAGACAAGAGCAAATATTAACACGTATGCTTGAAGCAGAAAATGCCCTAAAAAATCAGGACGAGGATCAACGACGCGAGGCTGAAACGGCGCAGGATTATAAGTCTCGTCTACCTGCTGCATTAGATAATTATTTAAAACAAAAATCTAAAGAGATCGAATTGTTAAAAAGTATTCCTATTAATCTCCATCCTTTTTATAAATCCGAAGTCAACGAATATTTTAAAAGAATCAATGGCAACGAAGAAAATTAAAACTCCTATAGTACCCAGACACTTAATATCCCGCTTTCTCTTTTAATTAATCTACTTTTGTCGTTTGGTGAGCTCGACTTTCAATAACAATTAACTTAACATGCGCAAATATCTATATTTTCATTTTGAGGACATTTCAAAATTCTCTCTCCCTGATCATATTCATGATTGGATCAAAAGAGTTATCCTCAATGAAGAATTCGTGCTCTCAGAAATAAATGTTGTCTTTACTAGTGATCATTATCTATTAACCTTAAATAAAAAGCATTTGGCTCATGACTATTATACTGACATTGTCACTTTTGATTATTGCACCGAACCTAAAGAAATTCGTGGCGATTTATTCATAAGTAAAGAACGCGTCATAGAAAATGCCTCTGCATTCAACGTCCCAATAAATCATGAATTGCTTCGAGTGGTTGTCCATGGTCTTCTCCACCTCTTTGGATATTCCGATAAATCTGAGAAGGACAAAGAACTTATGCGATCAATGGAAGACTTCTATTTATCTTTGTATACAAATGAATATGTTTCACGTGGAACATGATGTGTCCGTACAACAACATAATATATATATAAATCAATGTTCGAAAAATATGACGTCATCGTAGTTGGTGCCGGCCATGCAGGTTGTGAAGCCGCCCATGCCGCGGCCACCATGGGGTCCAAAGTTTTATTGGCTACCATGAATATGAACACGATTGCTCAAATGTCCTGCAACCCGGCCATGGGTGGTGTCGCAAAGGGTCAAATTATTAGAGAAATAGATGCGCTCGGTGGATGCTCTGGGATCATTACCGACCAAACCATGATCCAATTTCGAATGCTTAACAAGTCCAAAGGGCCCGCCATGTGGAGTCCGCGAGCCCAGTCTGATAGAATGCGTTTTGCTGAAACTTGGCGACTAACCTTGGAAGCTAACCCCAATATTGACTTTTGGCAAGAGATGATTTCTACTATTATTGTAGAGAACCATGTCGTTACCGGTGTACGTACCTCCCTTGGTATTGACATCAAATCTCAATCTGTCATACTTACCAATGGCACCTTTCTCAATGGCCTAATACATATCGGTAAAAAACAATTTGGCGGCGGGCGAACGGGTGAATCAGCCGCCTTTGGAATTACCGAACAATTAGTTAGTCTTGGTTTTAATGCTGGTCGAATGAAGACGGGTACACCACCTCGCGTGGATGGGAGGTCATTAGACTACAAAAAAATGCAGGAACAAAAAGGCGATATAATCCCTGAAAAATTTTCTTATCTACCTGATATTCAACCGTTAACAAATCAAAAAAGTTGTTGGATCACGCACACCAACGAGGCTGTACACACACAGTTGCAACTGGGCTTTGATCAATCCCCTATGTTTAACGGTAGGATCAAAGGATTAGGTCCTCGATACTGTCCCTCTATCGAAGATAAAATCAATCGCTTTGCAGATCGGTCACAACATCAAATCTTTGTAGAGCCCGAAGGTTGGAATACGGTAGAGGTCTATGTCAACGGATTCTCTTCATCCCTTCCAGAAGAAATTCAACATAACGCTTTACGGTTAGTCACTGGTTTCGAAAAGGTCAAAATGTTTCGTCCTGGTTATGCAATAGAATACGATTTTTTTCCTCCTACCCAACTCCACCTTACCTTAGAAACTCAGCTTATTGAGAACTTATACTTTGCCGGACAAATCAACGGCACCACGGGTTATGAAGAGGCGGCTTGCCAAGGTCTCATGGCCGGCATCAACGCCCATCTCAAAAATCATTTACAAGACCCCTTTATCATCTCTCGATCAGAAGGTTATATCGGTGTCCTCATTGACGATCTTGTCAATAAGGGTACCGATGAACCATACCGTATGTTCACCTCCAGAGCAGAATATCGGTTATTACTAAGACAAGACAATGCGGATCAACGGCTCACAACTAAAGGGCATGCCCTTAGCTTAGCCAGTGACAAACGGCTTGCATTACTAGAAAAAAAAGGTAAAGAAACCGCTTCACTTCAACGCTACTTAAAATCTGAAAAGGTCGTACCCATAGAGATAAATAAGCACCTAATTCAACAAGGTACTGCCATCGTTACCGAAAAAATTTCTTTAGAACAATTACTGAAACGCCCTCAACTCAACATCGCTCACCTACCTTCATTGTC
>CAJXAT010000092.1 GCA_913050055.1 uncultured Flammeovirgaceae bacterium
GCAAAAAAAGATTGACAGTCTTTATCTCGCCCTAATGAAGGAGCTATCAGCGGTGGAGGTTAATAATCTGATTTTTTGGAATCAGAAGGATTCAACTTTTCAAGAATCTGGAATAGAGACTTTTGTAGGAGTTTCTTCGGGTGCTGCCTATGGAGACCTCGATTTGGATGGAGATCTTGATTTGGTGACCAATAATTCCAATGCAAAAGCAAGTATTTTTGAAAATCGTATTTCCGGAAATTCAATCAGTATAAAATTGAAAGGTCCCAAATACAATCATAGAGGGATAGGGAGTGTAATTACTGCTTACGTTGATACACAAGTCCAGAAATTTGAATATTACCTCAGTAGAGGTTACATGTCAACAGTAGGAGAAACCATGATCATTGGGTTGGGTGAGGGTAAGCTTGCAGATTCCTTGCGGGTGGATTGGTATGATAACACCACCTCATGGCAGTATGGGTTGCAATCGGGGAGGAGCTATGAGATCAGGCATGATGAAAGTATGCCTAGAAAAAGAGACTTAGAGGAGGAAGATCTTCTTTTTGTAGAAGCTCAATCCATCATGGTAGCACATCAAGAATTAGATTACAATGATTTTGATAGCTATCCCTTGCTTCCTTGGAAATATTCCAATACGGGACCTGGGCTAGCCATGTCTAGTAGAGATGATTTTGGTCGTATACTTTTTTATATGACCGGGTCACAAGGATTCAACGGTAATTTTTTTGATTTTTTTGGAAGAAATGATGAAAGCGTCAGAGCAAGGGCTTTTGTAGAAGAAACAGATGCTATTTTTTTTGATTGCGATAATGATGGAGATGAGGATCTTTATGTCCTCTCTGGTGGGATCGAGAATATGAATAGAGAAGGAGCTTATCAAGATGAACTCTTAATTAATGATAACGGAACTTTCACAAGTTCCACGGATCGCATCGAACAAACTAAAGATCCAGGCTCCAAAATTTTGACCATTGATTTTGATCGGGATGGAGATCTTGATTTGTTCAGAACAGGTCAAACTGATGTAAAAGCCTACGGCAGGCCAACAAATAGTTGGCTTTATCGTAATGATAAAGGTATTTTTAGTTCAGTAGTAGGTCCTGATTTTGATGACTTGAAATCTTTGGGCATGGTGACCGATGTGGAAGTAGTAGATATGAACCATGATGATTGGCCTGATATAGTAGTGGTAGGGGAATGGATGGAAGTCACGATTCTGTATAATAACCTGGGTAAGGGATTTAAGAAAAGGAGTATAACGGGATCAAGTGGTATTTGGAGAAGTTTGGCTACGGGCGATTTTGATAATGATGGGGATATTGACTTAGTTGTAGGGAACTTGGGGTTAAATACAGGATTGAATGTTTCGCAAGCGTATCCTATGGATCTTCTAGGCTATTGTATGGGAAGTGATGCTCATTGTCTCGGTATTCCGACTGCTTTTTTCGCATTAGGGGAGGGCAAGTTCGAGAGTTTCCCCCTTTACGGCAGGTCGATTATGATAAAAGCATTGAAAAATCTACAAACTGCTTGTCCTTCTTATCAGGCCTACGCCCATTTCACGACCCGAGATTTGATGGAATTAGAACAGGACAAAATCCTATATCAAACGCAAATTCAAACCTTAAACTCGAGTTATTTTGAAAATAAAGGCTCAGGTAATTTCATAACCAAGCCTCTTCCCAAAGCATTTCAATGGTCAAGCGTCGAGGCCCTGCTTGTTTTTGATTTTGATGATGACGGTTATTTAGATCTGATGGCGGCCGGCAATAATTCAGGCATGAATGTAGCTATAGGTGATTTGAATGCGTCTAAAGGAATTTTAGCTTTGGGGACTGGAAGAGGTGATTTTAAAACCATGTCCACTCATTTATTGGAAAATTTTCTTTCAGGCGAAGTCAGAACCATAAAAAAAGTGATGGTTGGAGAGCTACCCTACTTTCTTGCTGCTTCTAATAACGGTAATTTGAATATATTTAAAATTAATCCCTTATATAAATGGTGAAACCATCAGTCATTTTGGTATTTCTATGGGTGCTTTTATCGACTACTGGCACATGTGGGGTCTCGATGCCTAAAATTTTCAGTAATCATATGGTATTACAAAGAGATCAGCCCATAACCCTATGGGGTTGGGGTGATCCTTTGGAGTTAATATCGATCCATTTAGGTCCATTGATGGAGCAAGTTAAGGTAGGTAAAAATGGAAAATGGACACTTGATTTGGCTCCAATGTCAGCGGGTGGACCCTATGTTTTGATAGTAAAAGGCAGAGAAAGTGAGTTAATTTTTGAGAATATTTTAATTGGGGATCTATGGATTTGCTCCGGACAATCAAATATGGAGTGGACTAATGATCAGTTTCACTATCAAGAGACTGACACAACTTTTTTGAAGACCAACATAAGGTTATTTAAAGTATCTATTGATATGGATTATTTACCTCAAGAAGACCTCAAGGGAGGAACATGGCAATTATTAGATGCGGAGACTATGGGTAATTTTTCTGCTGTAAGCTATTATTTTGGAAAAAATCTATCGTCTGAAATAGACGTTCCGATAGGCTTAATTAATGTCAGTTTAGGATCGAGTTCGATTGAGGCATGGATGTCGAATGATGCATTGGTAAAGTTTCCTCAATTTAAAGAGGAGGTGAATACAATTGTATCTAATAACAAATCATTTGAGGAGCTCAGGATTGATTTTGAAAAGGGCAAAGAAAAATGGTCCAAAAAACATTATTTGAAGGACATAGGGCTCGACCTAAAGTGGTTTGCAAAAAAATTGGATGACAGTGATTGGCTGGAGATGAAAGTTTCAGGATTTTGGGAAGAATTAGATACCACTTTAGTAGATCATGACGGTGCTGTCTGGTTTCGAAAGACTTTTGATCTTCCTGAAGGATATGATCGCCCACGATTCAGCATCCAATTGAATCAAATAGATGATTATGACGTGGTATGGGTTAATGGTAAAAAAATAGGAGAAACGTATGGGCGCCATAATTTTCGAAATTATAGTGTGGAAACCAATCTATTACAGCCAAAGGAAAATGTGATCGCAGTCAGAGTTTTTGATATAGGTGGAAATGGGGGCTTTTCTACCAGCGCTTTTTGGGGTAATCCAATAATTTGGGGAGACTGGAAGTACAAAAAGGGTACGGCTATTGATGTCGATAACTTTAAAGCTCCGTTGACAGTCAATGCGAGCCCTTTTTCATCCCCAGGGGTTCTATACAATGGCAATATTGCCCCACTTACCAAGCTTAAAATAAAAGGGATATTTTGGTATCAAGGGGAAAGTAATGTGGATCGGGCCCATGAATATCAATCTCTTTTCCCTGAAATGATTTTCGATTGGAGAAGTCATTTTGGAGATGTTGAGTTGCCTTTTTTATATGTACAACTGCCCAACTATTTGAGAGAAGCTTCCGAACCCGTTGATCAATCTTGGTCCGAAATGCGAATGGCGCAGGACCAGGCATTGAAGTTGTTGCATGTAGGAAGAGTGGTCACCATTGACATCGGAGATGCTGACGACATTCATCCCAAGAATAAGGTAGAAGTTGGGCGAAGATCAGCAATAGTTGCTTTGAATATCGCCTATGGTAGACACTTTATCTTATCACCTATTTATAAAAGTCATCGCGTTGAGGACCATCGTATATTCGTGAGTATCGATCAGGCAGTGGAAGATCTAGTGGTTAGAGACAAATATGGTTACATTCGTGGATTTGCTATTGCCGGTGCGGATCAAAAATTTTATTGGGCTAAGGCTACTATTTCAAATGGCGAGATAGAGGTATTTTGTGAGGAAGTAGAGAAGCCCGTAGCTATTAGGTATGCATGGTCGTCAAATCCTGGGACTTTAAATCTTTTTAATAAAGAGGGGTGGCCATTAGCTCCTTTCCAAACAGATAATTGGAAGGGTATCACAGAGGGCAATAGGTATCACTCTAAAGATGCTCGATTTTGAAAGATATCATTATTTTTATTTTTGCTTTTCTCTTAATGTCATGTGAAGATGAGCCACCGATTTTTACCATTTCACAAGATAAAAAGTTAATAGATACGGGTATTTATGATTCGGATTCGGTCAACATTTCGAATCAAGAGGATGTCATAAATGAACTTGAAGACATCCTAGAGGTAGGAACGATGTCTACAATTATTCGAGACGAATTAATTCTTGAATCCGTGTCTTGCACCGACATTCTTGTGTCCAGTACATGTTGGGAGGATGTGAAAACCTCAAAAAATTGTAAATGGGATCAAATCTTTACACGTTATGAAAATGGATGGACAGGTGCCGATGCTACTTATTCCGTGCCTTTACCTGATGGGCGTGTGCTGTGGATGTTTGGGGACACATTTATCGGTACAGTAAATGAAGACCGGACTAGGAATCAAACAAAAATGATCAATAATACTTTTGTTTTAACAGGTGAAAATGAATTCATCACCCTTTTCGGAGGTACTAGGGCTAATCCTAAGGCGTTAATTGTACCCAATGAAACAGATGATTGGTATTGGCCTTTTGATGCTACGATCTATAATGGGGAATTACATATGTTACTGGCTCATATGCAACGTGTGGGAGAAGGCATGTGGGGATTTGCCTATAAGCAAGTAGACTTGGCTATTTTTTCTTTACCTGATTTAACACTTAAATCGCTTACCATGAAAATATCCTCGCCTGAAATTTCTTATGGGTCGACCTTGATGGAAGATACAGACTACACCTATATCTACGGAATAACTACCTTTGGTTATAATAAATATGCCCATGTTGCTCGTGCTCCTGGTGGTGATTTACGTGCAGTTTGGGAATTTTATAACGGGTCAGAATGGGTTTCAGAACCTTCAATGTATCGAATACATGATGGGGTTTCGGATCAATTCAGTGTTTTTAAAAAGAACGATAAATATTACCTATTAACTCACCAGATTATATTTGGCAAGGAGATACAGTTATTTGAATCTGATTTCCCAATGGGTCCTTGGCACAGTAAAAAAATAGTATACTGTACACCTGAGACAGATGGTGATATATTTACTTATAATGCATTCGTGCATCCAGAATTATCAACCAATGATGAATTAATTATATCTTATAATATTAATAGTTTTGATTTTTGGTCTCTTTTTGACAATGCGGATTTATATCGCCCAAAGTTCATCAAGGTCGAAAATTGGCAATAAATGAACCTATTTGATGAGAATTTTTTATTAAAATTATGAGGATTATAGCTATTTCAGTTCCAAAAAATGGAATAGGATTATTATTTATAGTAGGATTATTGAGCGCTTGTGGTCCGCGGTCAAAGGAAATAGTCAAAACAGATTTGAATATTTCCTACTCCGTCGAATCGGCACCTGAATGGACCCAATTATTTTATAGAAAGGATGGTTGGTTTGGTGCAGATGGAATTTTCACCATTCCTCTTACAGGTAGAGATCGGCAGGGTAATTTGGGAAATGATTCTACGTTAATATTCTTTAGTGACACCTATATTGGCAAAGTTGTTGAAAATAAACCTGATCAAAGTTCAGTAATGGTAAATAATTCAGTCGCTTATTTGAAAGGAAATCAACCCATAGCGGATAGCCTTGATTTTTTCATTTATCGCAGTTCAACTGGTCAGCCAAGTGCCCTTTTTGTTCCAAGTAATCAGCATGCTTCCGAGGATGATTTTTTTTGGTTGGGGGATGGTTTCGTAAATCAAGAATTGTCGAATACTCTTTATGTATTTGCTTATCATATTGAGCGCACTGGAGAAAATGTATATGATTTTATTGAACCAAACGTCTCACTTATGGCAATGGGGAATCGATCAAGTCCACCATATGTGGATCAACGTCAATTGACTACTCCATTGCATGTCAAAATTGATAGTCTTGGGGAAGGAAATTTGGGTTCGGGTATTCTGGTAAATACCACATGGGCCGGCGCACCAAATCCGGATGGTTATATATATGTCTATGGCTGTATTGGGGCAAAAAAGAGTTTGGTTGTCGCCCGAGTAAAACCTAAGGACTTCGAAAATTTCAAGGAATGGCGTTATTGGAATGGAGAACAATGGGATGTGCGGTCGGAGACTATGCAGCAAGTTGTTGATGCGGCCTCTAATGAACTTAGTGTCACGCCGCTACCAGACGGTAGGTTTATCCTTATTTTTCAGGTATTGGGATTATCTGATAAAATAGGCATGCGGATTGGAGCATCACCCGTGGGGCCTTTTTCCGAAATTCACGAAATCTATGAAACACCTGAAATGAAAAATGGACTCTGGTGTTATAACGCTAAAGCACATTTTAATTTGTCCGGCCCCAATGAACTTTTAATTAGTTATAATACCATCACGCCAAATTTCTGGATTGATATTAAAGAAGATGCCCATATTTATAGACCGAGGTTTATTAAAATAAAATTTGATCTTTAACTGAATGAAGTGTTTTGTCTACTTAATTATTTTTTTTCTATTCAGTCTATGTAAACCTACTGAAGTCGCAACCGGACCAAGTCAGGCCCCTAATATCATCTTCATTTTAGCAGACGATCTTGGTTATGGCGATGTTGAAATCTTAAACAAACATTCAAAAATCCCCACTCCTAATCTTAATAAGCTGGCCCAACAAGGTATGATTTTTACTCAGGCCCATGCGCCTTCAGCGGTATGTACACCTACCCGATATAGTATATTAACCGGTAATTATAGCTGGAGGTCAACTAAAAAGTCAGGAGTGGCGTGGTTGTGGGATCCCCCTTTAATTCATAAGGAGGATTATACTTTAGGGAAAATGCTTCAAAGTAAGGGCTACCATACTGCATGTATTGGTAAATGGCATTTAGGGTGGCATTGGCCAACCAAGGAGGGTCATTTACCTCAAGCGGATGGGAGGAATATTGATTATGAGCAAGCCATCACTGGAGGTCCTATCGAACTCGGATTTAATTATTATTTTGGGGATGACGTACCGAGTTTTCCACCACATGCCTTTATTGAAAATGATAAAGTGACGGTATTACCTACAGGATGGTGGGAAGCGGGCAAAGTAGGTGCTCCAGGGGCAATGGTACCTGACTGGCGTTATGAAAATTTATTACCGACAATTTCTGAAAAAGCCATTAAGTATGTAGGAGATCGTACTATTAACCATCCAAAGGATCCTTTTTTTTTATTTTTTTCGCTTTCTGCTCCACATACACCTATTGCACCTTCCAAGCTTTTTTTGGGAAGTTCTGGAGCGGGTAATTATGGAGATTTTGTAGTAGAGATAGACCATTACATAGGAGCATTACTTGATACTTTGGACCAATTAGGTATCTCAGATCAGACCTTGGTCATTTTTACGAGCGACAATGGCCCGACCAATATGGATGGCAATAACTATGTTGGTGAGATAGGCTCAGTACTTGCGCATGGTCACAACTCAGCTGGTATTTTTAGAGGTTTGAAATCCGATTCTTGGGAGGCAGGACATCGAGAACCATTTTTTGCACGATGGCCAGGAGTAATCCCTAAAGCATCGACATCCGATGCGCTGATTTCCTTAACTGATATGTTTTCAACTTTGGCTTCGATCGTTGGGTTTAATCCAAATGATTCAATGGCTGTTGATAGCTTTGATATTTCCCCCCTTTTAAAGGGATCATCAACAAATATTCGTGAAAATTTAATTGTTCAATCAGGCAATGGAATCTTATCTTTAATTGAAGGAGATTGGAAGTTAATTACCTCATCTGGTGGGGGGGGTATGTGGTCTCAGAAAGGGGTTCTTGCCGTAAAAGACACTCTTATGGATAAATGGCAAAATGTCCAAATTTATAACCTAAGTGAGGATCCAGCTGAGGCTTATAATAGGGCTGATATTGAAGTAAAAAGAGTCAATAAGATGATGTATAAGCTTTCGGATCAAATACGGGATGGTCGTTCTACAGCAGGTACTCAACGCGCCAACCAGGGAGTGCAAGTTTGGGAAACGATCAAATGGATAGAATCGATTCCTTGAAATAGGTTATTGACGGTTATTCCTATTTAATCTATAAATCTTTGGTTCATATCAGTATAGGCATCAATGCGCCGATCTCTGAAGAAGGGCCAAATCCTTCTAACTGCTTCTGTCCGATTTTGGTCGGTCTCCACCACCTGATTTACCATTTCATTTGGATCTGCTTTCCAAAGTACTTCTCCTTGAGGCCCAGCAACGAAGCTACTGCCCCAAAAATCAATGCCTTTTGTTTGATGGCTGAGGTCTTCTTCAAATCCAACACGATTAACTGAAATCACAGAGATACCGTTGGCTATGGCATGGGCACGTTGAGAAGTCATCCAAGCGTCATGCTGTCGAGATTTTTCGGTATAGGTATCCCCGGGGTCATAACCAATCGCAGTGGGATAAATTAACAGATTTGCTCCAGCCATTGCCATCAATCGCGCGGCTTCTGGAAACCATTGATCCCAGCAAATTAAAACACCTAGTTTACCTAAAGAAGTTGTGATCGGCTTGAAACCTAGATCTCCTGGGGTAAAATAAAATTTTTCGTAATAGCCGGGGTCATCTGGAATATGCATTTTTCGATATCTACCTGCTTCTCGCCCATCTTTATCAAAAACGACAGCGGTGTTATGGAAGAGTCCAGCACTTCGCTTTTCAAATAGAGAGGTGACCAAAACGATTTTTAATGACCTTGCAATTTCAGCAAAATTATTATAAGTAGGACCTGGTAAAGATTCGGCTAAGTCAAAGTTACCGCTCGCTTCCTGCTGACAAAAATATCTACTGACATGTAGCTCTGGTAGTACCACCAATTGTGCACCTTTTGAAGCACATTGGTGGATGCCCTCAATACTCATTTCGATATTGGTCTTTTTTGAAGTACTGCATTTTTGCTGAACAATACCAACTTTAATTTTAGTCATGGTGTCAAGATTAAAATAATAAAGGGTCAAATGTAATTTTTAAATACGAGTCATTTTATTTATTCCAGCATGATTTTTACAGCGGAGGGATATTGCATGGAAATACAATGTAGGGATCCATTTTGCTGAATGAGTGGGAGGCAATCAACTCCGATGACTTTACGTTTTGGAAAAATATTTTGAATGTTGTCTAAGGCTTCTTGATCTTGTTTTACCCCATAGGAAGGAACCAAGACGCCATCATTTACAAGTAGGAAATTGGCATAAGTAGCGGGTAATCTATTACCTATCTGGTCATAGCAGGCATCGGGCATAGGAAGCGCGACGAGCTTATACTTTTTGCCTGACAGGTTTTTAAATTCTTTCAACTCATCTTCCATGCGTTTCAATGTTTGGTAATGAAAGTCATGTGAATCCTTACATTTTACATAAGCAATTGTATCAACGGAGCAAAAGCGAGCCAGGGTATCTATGTGTGCATCAGTATCATCTCCAATAAGTGCGCCATGATTTAACCAAAGTATTTTTTTTAATCCCAGTTCTTGCAGAAGGAATTGTTCAATTTTATCTTGAGTCATATCTGAGTTTCTGGTAGTAGATAGCAAGCATTGTGTGGTGGTAAGGAGTATGCCCCTGCCATCTGATTCTATGGATCCACCTTCCAAAATGAAATTTTTAGAGGCTATGGGCAGGGCCTTGAATAGGGTATCAGAGAGTGCAAGGTTGATTTTATTATCTAGGGTAGATTCAAATTTATTGCCCCAGCCATTGAAATTGAAATCTAATAATTTGGGTTGATCTCCTTCCAGTATCGTGATGGCACCATGATCCCTCGTCCAGCTGTCATTGGAAGCTACCTTCACAAAATGAATAGGAAATTTGGTGTGATTTATGAATAAAATTTGGGTATTTTTGATATTTTCACAACCTACTATTGCAAGATTAAATTCAGCTACTTTTTCAATAATATTGACAAAGCAGGTAATGTTTTTTTCATAATTATTGTCCCAGGCACTGTTTTTATGAGGAAAAGTGAATTGAATAAAACTTTGGCGCTCCCATTCTGCTGGTAATCTTCTTTTTTGGCCCATGGTCATCTATTTCTCAGAATGAGTGATTGATTTTAGTACTAGTTAATGCTCTAAAATTAATCCTTTTTTGTATTTCCAATCCAGACAGTAATTGAATAATAATTTAGTAGCGTATAAAACATGAACTCTATGTTTCGAATATTCTGAGGCGTCTGCCAATTTTCCCCTTTATTTCCCCATATTTGTTTCATATTTGAATGAGTAATAAGACTAATTTTAAACAAAAAACTGAACATGAAAAATAAAATCCAACTGACGATGGCCACCATATTAATGCTCGCAACAGCAGCGATAGCTCAAAAACACAATAATGGTAAAATCTTCGATGAGCATCCAGGAATTGAGCTCATGCATAAATTCACCGAGGCCTATGTGGCTGGAGATAAAGCAACTCTTGAGGCCCTTCTTACCGATGACTTCAAAGGGTATAATGGCTTGACAACCAACAAAGACGCTAAGGGCAAAGATAAGCAAGGACTGATTGCAGAATCTACTTATTGGAGCAATCAGCTCAAAGGCTTTAAGATTACCAAGCGAGGAAAATCTTATCCTGATGCGCTAGAGTACAAGGAGTCAGGTACTTGGATAGATACTTGGGATGTTTTTTATGGGATAGACAAAGAGACAGGATTCAAAATAGAAACTCCTGTAGACAGATCTTTCGTTTTAAGTAAAGATGGGAGTCAAATCCGGATGTTGATTTTCCGTGCAAATACAGCAATTTTTGAAAAGTATTGGGATACATTTAGTACCAAGGAGAATGGGACCATTTATAAAGATCATGCCTATATAAATACGGTAAGGACCATGATTTCGGCTTTTGAGCTGGGAGATTTAGATTTAGTTTATGAGCAATTTGACGATAATGCACAATTCAATGACATCAATGCGCCAAGAGGCGAAAGTCATTCGAAATCAGAAGAACGTACTCAAGTAGAAAATTTATTGACCTCATTCGAAATTATAAGTATGGATGAATATGGGTATCCAGATTATTTGTCTTACAATGGGGATGGATCCACGGTTTTATCTTGGTGGAATTTTCGTTTTAAAAACAAGGCTACCGGCGCGGAAGTTGTTATTTTCATGCACCTGAGCCACAATTTCAATAAGGCAGGAAAGATTACCGGTCAGGTGGCTTATTATAATGGTAACCTATTAAACTAATATTAAGCCCCTTTTTCTTGATTTGAAAAAGGGGCTTTTAATTTTATTTCAATCTAAATAATTTAGAAGGTCCGATATGAACCGTCTAAATAAGTATTGGCTTTTAACTCAGAAAATTTGGCTTTTTGGTTATTCCAGTGTGGAGTTTCATTGGGAAATCTGCCAGCAATGATCCCAAGCAGTATGGTTTCAGTCAGTTTCGCTGAGTAAGAAAACGGAGCACTGGTCGTTGCTTTCCCTAGACAAGTATCGACAAATTGGTGATAGTGCTTTTTACCTTCTTTATCATAATCTCGGATGGACGCACCCAGCTGAAAGCTATCAATTAATTCTTGATCAAGCTCCACATAGAACCCATCTACAATTAGTCTAGGTAACTCCATAAAATGAGGTAATAATAGTTTACTTTTTCTTCCATAAACATGGCCCCTTGATCAGGTAGTGCGGCACCATCTGGTAATTCCAAATCACTGTGCATTTCTGGGGCACCAGGTCCATCATACCATACCCATTTTAAGGTTTCGGTCGTATACTGTGTTTGTGTAAATTCATAAGTTACGGTATTGGCTTAAGGATACCAAAAACCGGTAGTTGGGCGGCAATTGTTGGTGATGGTTAGAGGAACATCTAACGCCAATGCATTGTAAGGGGTATCAAAAATATGTACTCCCATATCACCTAGGGTGTCGCATCCATAATCTAATAATTTGCGCCACATTCCTGAATGATATATGTCTTTTTTGAAAGGTCTTTCCTTTGATGTACCAAGCCATAAATTCCAATT
>CAJXAT010000093.1 GCA_913050055.1 uncultured Flammeovirgaceae bacterium
CAGACAAGATATATGTAACAGACGATAATCCTAGAAATGAAAATCCAAAAAAAATTAGAAATGAAATTTCAAAAAATATAGATTCAAACAAATGTTTTAATATTGGAAAAAGAGCAGAAGCAATAAAAAAAGCTGTTATAAATTCAGATCAAGATGAAGTGGTCCTAATTGCAGGTAAGGGACATGAAGATAAACAAATTTATAAAAATAAAATTATTCATATTTCTGACAAACAAATTGTAAAAAATTTAAAATTAAAAATAAAAAATTTATCAAAAAAAATAAAAAATTATTCACAAAATAAAAAAATCTTAAAAAAAATTAAAAAAAATATAAATCTAGGTAACTTTGAAGGACTCGCTATAGACTCAAGATTAGTAAAAAAAGATAATTTGTTTCTTACAATTAACGGTAAGAATAATAACGGTGTCAAATTTGCACCCCATGCCCTTAAAAAAGGGGCCAAATATAGATGCTATTTTTCTTGCATGTACCCATTATCCATTGTTGTATGATTTGATTCGTAGCAGGGTACCAGAACATATAAGCATTTATGGTCAAGCTGAGATGGTTGGTCCAAAATTGGCAACTTATTTATCTAGGCATCCCGAAATGGAGATAAAATGTCTTAAAAACAGTAAAGTGAGTTTTAGAACAACGGATGATCCTGAGAATTTTGAAAGTCATGCACAATTATTTTATGGTCAAACCCTTCATGCACAACGAGTAGTTTTAGGCGTTAAATAAAGCTAAATGATCTAAAGTAATTATAATTTTGAAAATTATGCCTGCCGAACTTCTCCTTAATAATAGCCTAATTTTCATCAAATTTGATTGGCATAATGCTATCTTTGTTGAGGATTAAAAGGTTTCTCACGTGCATACTTTTTTATTTTATTTACCTTTTTTGCTTTTTTTTGTTTTGGTAGCAGTATACGGTGAAAGAAAGATTGCAGCCTTTATTCAAAGCCGATTAGGTCCCATGGATGTGGGTCCGAAAGGGATATTTCAAACTTTGGCAGACCTTCTTAAAATGATGCAGAAGGAAGATATTGTTCCTAAGGCAGCTGATAAACCTATCTTTTTATTAGGACCTATCCTAGTGTTTACCGCTATTTTTGCTGGTTTTTCGATGTTGCCGTTAAATTCCAACGTAGCTGGAGCGGCCGTTGAATCAGGAGTTTTGCTACTCATGGCAGTGGTCGCATTAGATGTATTGGGTATTTTAATGGCAGGCTGGGGTTCCAATAATAAATTTTCTTTGTACGGGGCGGTTCGTGCCATCGCTCAGATCGTTTCATTTGAGATTCCTTTGGGATTAAGTGTACTCTGTGTAGTCATGATTTGCCAGTCGATGGACCTGCAAGAGATTACTCGACAGCAGGGTCTTAATACGATTGATCCCATATTTCTTTTTGGGTTGAAAGGTATGGATATTGAAGTGACCCATCTGGGGGGGATACTTTCATGGAACGTTGTGAAAAGTCCACTTTTATTATTCGGCTTTTTGATATTTTTTATCGCTGGGTTGGCCAAGGCTAACCGGGCACCCTTTGATTTGCCTGAGTCTGAATCAGAATTGGTAGGGGGATATCATACCGAGTACAGTGGATTTCGATGGGGAATATTTATGTTGGCAGAATATGGAATTATGCTTTTGATTTCTTTTTTAGCAGTAATTTTATTTTTTGGAGGTTGGAACACACCCTTTATTAATTTAGGAATGTTTCAGTCGGCGAATTGGACGATGGGAAGCTTTTGGGAAGTTTTTTGGTTGCTCTCCAAAACCTTGATTTTGGTATTTGTACAAATGTGGGTTCGCTGGACCTACCCTCGGTTGAGGGTCGATCAATTGATGACGCTTTCGTGGAAATATTTGACCCCTTTTGGTTTGCTATTGGTATTTTTATGTGGACTTTGGAAACTTATGATGCTTTGATAAAATACTTCTCAAATATTACTCATTCAGTACAAACGCTAAGTAATGGTCTTAAGCTCACCTTAAAACATTTATGGGAAGCCAGCACGGAAAGAGATCCTATGGGAATTGCAGATCAAGATTATTTCTTGAAGAAGAAAGGTATTGCTACTTTACAATATCCAAAAGAATCATTACCAGTCCCTGATCATGGGCGCTACAAACTACACAATGAGATAGATGATTGTATTGTATGTGATTTGTGTGTAAAAGTTTGTCCCGTCAATTGCATTGAAATTGAGCCCATTAGGGCTACAGATATCATCGGTAAAACCTCAGATGGTACCAATAAAAGAATCCACGCAGCTAAATTTGATATCGATATGTCTAAGTGTTGTTTTTGTGGATTATGTACCACGGTTTGCCCAACTGAATGCTTAACGATGACCAAGTCGTATGATTTCAGCACTTTTGATCGTGCAGACCATGTATACGAATTTGCTGAAATGACACCCCTCCAGATATTGAAAGCCAAACAAGCATTTCAAGAAAAGCAAAAAACAAAACCCAATGCTTCGGTGCAGTCTATGAAAACGAGTGCAGATAAAGTCGTTTTTAAACCTAAAATGCTTAAACCTAAGTTACCTAAGAAAAAGGATGATTGAGGTATGGATGTATTTCTTTGGGTTGCTGATTTTGGTATCAGCTCTAACTTTGATTTTTACAGAAAATCTTATTTATGCCGCTTTTTTGCTGGCTTTGTGTTTGTTGAGTATTGCGGGTTTTTATGTCATTTATAATGCAAGTTTTCTGGCAGTTATTCAAATATTGATTTATGCCGGTGGAATTTTGATATTAATCGCTTTTGGTATTATGCTGACGAAAAGATCTCCTGAGGGGAAAGTCATTGTAGGATATCACTTGCTTTTTTTTGGATTTTTGGTCACATTGGGTATGGCCTTACTCATTTATGCATTAGTGGTAAGTTCGACGATCGGACCTCGAGAGATTCTTCAAACTACAGGTCAAGTAAGAGAGATTGGTATACGCTTTTTGACCCAGTATATTTTGGCATTTGAACTCATCGCTTTTCTACTTTTGGTGGTATTGGTGGGCGCTTCATATTCAGGTAAAAAATCGCAACATGCTTGATCCCATTATCTTCGGGTTGATAATAGGTACTTTTTTGTTTTGTACGGGAGTTTTGATTGTTATTGTTAAGAAAAATGCCATTTTTGTTATGATAGGTATCGAACTCATGCTAAATGGAGCTAATGTGAATCTCGTTGTATTTTCGGGATCGGACCCCAATATTCAAGGGCAATTGATGGGAATTTTTGTGGTCGTATTGGCGGCGGCAGAGTCTGTAGTTGCTTTGGCTATTATGCTTAATATTTTCAGACATTTCCAAACCTTGGATCTCAATTCATTAAAAAAATTGAAGCATTGATCATGGAGGACTACCTATTGGCTTTTATATTGTTGTTGCCTTTATTGGGTGGGATAATGGCCTATACTTTTCCTTCGAAATCCGGAATTATTTCTAGTATCTTTTTATCAATAACTACTATTTTGGCAGGTTACTATCTCAGTTTCGTTGAAGGGAAGCTTTGGATGTTTCAGTTTGAATGGTTACCCGGATTTGTAATGGGTTTTGCTGTAGACAGATCCTCAGCAGTCCTTATTTTATTGGTGAGCTTGATTTCTTTTCTAGTGCACCTCTTTTCAATATTTTATTTATCAGGAGATGGTCACAAGGATCGTTATTATCTAAAATTGGGATTTTTTACTTGTTCTATGTTAGGTCTCCTGATGTCGGACCACTTAATATTGCTCTTTATTTTTTGGGAACTGGTAGGCTTTTCATCTTATATGTTGATTACTTTTTGGTTCCAAGATGTTAAAAATGCGATTGCTGGAAGGATTGCTTTTATGACTAATAGGATTGCAGATTTGATATTATTCATGGGTTTATTGATGCTTCTGGGATCTGGAAACGATGGTTTTATTTCCAGCCTTGGTCCATTGCCACAGAATGACAGTAGCACAGCGATAGGAATTTGTTTATTGATTGGCATTTTGGGTAAATCGGCTCAGTTCCCATTTTTTACTTGGCTACCGCGCGCTATGGTAGCCCCTACGCCTGTATCGGCCTTGATCCATGCGGCAACTATGGTAGCTGCAGGAGTATATTTATTATTTCGCCTATTCATTGTATTTGATCCCTATTTATTGGATTGGATTGCTTCTTTGGGAATCATTACTGCCTTTTTGGGAGCATTGATTGCCGCTTGTCAAACAGATATTAAGGTGGTATTGGCTTATTCTACTATTTCCCAGTTAGGTTATATGGTCATGGGCATGGGTGTAGGTGCTTATGATATGGCTTTATTTCACCTTTGGACGCATGCTTTTTTTAAGGCAGGTCTTTTTTTATGTGCAGGATCGGTAATGCATTATTTAAGTATCCAAGACCCTACAGATTCTACGCAAGATATGAACAGAATGGGTGGATTGAAAAGCTATTTACCGATCACATTCTGGTCCTATTTGATTTGTATGATGGCCTTGGTAGGATTGCCTTTTTTCTCGGGATTTATCTCGAAGGAAGGCATTATGTTAGGTGCATTTTCTTGGGCAATACAAAGTGAAAATGGGCTCACTTTCGCGCTTCCCATCACAGCTTTAGGGATTTCTTTTATCACTGCTTATTATATGGGGAAACAATTAATATTGGTTTTTTTGGGTTCTTACCGAGGAGAAAAATTGCTTAAAATGCCTCAAAAAGCATGGATTGAAAGGGCGCCTATATTGGTTTTAGCAATTCTTTCAGTTGGTGTTTTTTATCGTATTCATCCTTTGTTCGGGGATTCGAGTTTTCTAGAATATTGGCTGGGGACCCAAATCAAGGTAGAAGGGAGTTGGGAGGTACCAATGATTGGATCTTCAATCCTACTGGTGTTATTAGGTTTAGGTTTCAGCTACTGGAAATATTCTAGGAAAGGGATGGACAAAGTGAAATCATTTAATTCCTCAAGGGTGTCTATTTTTGTTCGAAACGGATTCTATTTAGATAAGTTCTATATGGTGATATTAGTGCCTTCTTTCAATTGGATGGCATTCAAGACTTCTAAGATAGATACTGTTTTAATCAATCCTTTTTTTAATAAAATATCGATTTCTATAGTGGTGCTGAGTAAAGTGACAGATTTATTTGACAGACTCATAGTCGATGGATTGATTTCCTTGGTGAAAAGCGTGGTGCAAATACTGGGATCAATGTTTACAAAGGTTCATCCAGCACGTGTTCAAATGCATTTTGTCTCTGCGATCATTGGATTATTAATTATATTGGTTTGTTTAAAAATTGCTTTATAATAATGATTAGCTATATACTTTCTTTGATCATTTGGATGCCTTTCTTAGGTGCTCTCACCCTGCTTTTTTTTAATGAGCGGCAGACTTTAGGGATCAAAATAGTGGCTTTGATATTTTCTTTGATTCAGTTATTGCTATCGATTCATTTGATATGGGGATTTGATCTCAACTATGGAGATCATCTTTTGACTTCATTTCAATTTGTTGAAAAGTTTTCATGGATTTCAATGAGCCTGGGCTCATTTGGAAGCTTCAATATCGATTACCACCTAGGAGTAGACGGTATGAGTCTGTGGTTGGTGGTACTTTCGTCCTTAATCACAGTTCTTGGGGTCCTTGCCTCTTGGAAGTTAAAGCAACAGGTAAGAAGCTATTTCATGTTGTATTTATTGCTCAGTACCAGCATCGTTGGCTGCTTTCTAGCCCTTGATTTTTTCTTATTTTATCTATTTTTTGAGTTGGTGCTTTTACCTATGTTTTTCCTTATTGGACTTTGGGGTGGTCCAAGAAGATCTTATGCTTCAATTAAATTTTTCATTTATACCCTGGTAGGCTCGTTACTTATTTTGGTAGTTATGATCGCCCTTTACCTCAATGTTGGGGTACTAGACCCGATCAATGAAACGATGATTCATAGTTTTAATCTGCTGCACATGATGGATTCCAATTATTTCATAGAAGGCAGTAGTTTGGCCAAAGACTCAGTGTTGACTTTTATGGGTACGCCCTTACGAGCGGTAGCTTTTCTTGCTTTATTTTTAGGGTTTGCCATCAAACTACCTATCGTACCTTTTCATACATGGTTACCGGATGCTCATGTTGAAGCAGCCACACCTATATCTGTGATTTTGGCAGCATTGCTTTTAAAGTTGGGCGGCTATGGTCTCTATCGAATAGCCTTTTCTATTTTCCCTGATGCAGCGCTTCATTTTGGTTATTATATTGCTATTTGTGGGGTTTTAGCCATCATTTATGGGGGAATGAACGCAATGGCGCAAAATGATCTGAAACGAATGATTGCCTACAGTTCCATATCACACATGGGATTTGTATTGATCGGCTTAGGTTCCTTTACGGTTGAAGGTGCTGCAGGAGGCATGTTTCAAATGATTGCGCATGGATTCATTTCAGCAGCGTTATTTCTCATTGTGGGTGTGCTCTATGATCGAACTCAGAATAGGAAGATCAAAAATTTCAGTGGATTGGCCACAAAATTACCCGGCTATAGTTTTGTGGTAATGCTTGTGTTTTTTGCTTCCCTTGGATTACCTGGTTTAGCGGGTTTTGTGGGAGAACTATTGGTATTGATGGGAGTTTTTAAGCTGAGTCTAGTTGATGGGATGCTGCCAAACTGGATAGGAATCGTCGCTGTAACGGGCTTGTTGATTACGGCTGCTTACTATCTGTGGACGATACAGCGCATGTTTTTGGGTAAATATTGGGTGCGGGAGCACAGTTGGGAGCCGAAAATGAAAGATTTAGAAATGAGAGAATGGTTGATTTTCACACCATTGATATTGGGGATCATTGTTTTAGGCATGTATCCAAAAATCATTTTGGATACGATGAACCACAGCATTGAACTGTTCATAGCCCATGTAGGAAATGTAAAAATTAAACCATAAATGGCATTTTGAAGATCATCGAGCAACTTATAGAAACCCAAGAACATTTTGGAGTGATTTCTTCCGAAATAATTTTGATTACAGGTTCTATCATCTTGTTGATATTGGGCATATTGAGGTTGCCTTTATTTTGGATTAAAGTATTCGCTGCTGTTGTATTGCTAGGTTCTTTTCTTTTTGCACAGCAGATATTCGGTTTTTTTTTCACACGAACTATCATCAGAGATGATTTGAGTTACCTAATGACACAATTATTGCCTTTGATTACCCTAGGTGTATTGTGCTTTAAAAGGCAAATCCACCAGTCCCATGAATTCTATTTTTTGCTGATGAGTGTATTGACAGGATCTCTTTTCATGGTTGCCTCCCATAATTTATTGATACTTTATTTAGCCATTGAATTGACTTCATATGCTAGCTATTTGCTGACCGGCTTCCGTTTCAATGAAAAAGGCAGTGAAGCCGCGATGAAATATTTATTATTTGGAGGCGTAAGTTCTGCCGTGATGTTATTTGGAATTTCACTTTTGTACGGGGCAAATGATTCGCTCTATTTTGATACCTTAGAATTTTCATTACTGGGCGCAACGGGATTGTTTTTTTTCTTATCTGGTTTATTTTTCAAAACTTCCATTGTCCCCTTTCATATTTGGGTACCGGCGACCTATGAAGGCGCATCAACGGATGTAGTGGCATTTTTTTCCACGGTACCTAAAATTGCGGGTTTTGCTGCACTTTATCATGTCTTCCAGTGGACCAATGGATTATTTAATCCCTTTTTAGAGCAGCTTATTTTGCTCTTGGCCATTTTGACTATTATTTGGGGTACTTTGGCTGCTCTAAGGCAAACAGATATTAAAAGAATGCTGTCCTTCGGGGCGGTAGCACACTCTGGATTCATACTTCCATTGTGCTTGGCTATGGATACTTATTCCATATTTAAATATTATGTCATTATTTATATGGTCATGAATATTTTGGCCTTTCTTTTCGTCCAGCTTCATGAAAAAAAAGGGGAGAACTTATCGTTAAGTGATATGTCTGGTTTAGGCATAAAATTCCCATTATTAGGAGTGATAAGTGTGATTTGGGCTGTTGCTTTGGTGGGACTTCCACCGACAGGCGGATTTATGGCTAAATTATTTCTTTTTTCTACTGCATGGCAGCATTATGAATCAATTGACTCATTATACTGGTTGACCTTTATTCTCGTGGGTATTTTGAGTTCGGCAGCTTCTCTTTATTTCTATTTAAGGGTCCCTTATTTTTATTTTTTTAAAGAGGATCAAAGCAAAAAAATAAAAATAAATAAGAGTCATTTTCTCATTTTAACTCTGTTGGCATTTACTTTAATTCTTTTGTTTATTCAACCCAATATTTTTGATAGATTTGCACCAATGATAACCCATGAGTGACGCCATCAAACACGAATGCGGCATAGTCCTTCTCAGATTGAGGAAGCCGCTACAGTATTATATAGATAAGTACAAAACGCCAAGTTATGCGGTAAATAAAATGTACTTACTTATGCAAAAACAGCTCAATCGAGGTCAGGATGGAGTAGGGATTGCCAACATTAAGATAGATATGAAGCCGGGCTATCGCTATATCAGTCGATATAGAACCATCGATTCTCAACCTATCGAAACACTTTTTCAAAAAATTGGTAGGAAATATCAAAAAGCGCTTAAAGAGGGGGAAGAAAAATATATGGATGGTGCATGGCTCAAACAAAATATAGCTTTTTCGGGAGAAGTTTGGATGGGACATTTACGCTATGGTACGCATGGAAAAAACAATATCGAGAATTGTCATCCTTTTCTAAGGCAAAATAACTGGCGGAGTCGTAATTTGGTTGTGGCCGGTAATTTTAATATGACCAATGTAGATGAGCTTTTTGAAAAATTAATTGAATTGGGTCAGCACCCCAAGGAAAAAGTGGATACCGTGACGGCTATGGAGAAAATAGGACATTTTCTTGATGAAGAAAATGAACTTATTTTTCGAAAACACAAAAAAACGCACATTAAAGCAGATCTCACGCAGCTGATAGAAGATAAAATAGATTTGCAAAGGGTTTTGAATAGATCTTGTAAAGATTTTGATGGTGGATATGCCATTACGGGGATGGTAGGTTACGGAGCTGCTTTCGTGGCAAGAGATCCTGTAGGAATACGGCCGGCTTATTATTATGTCGATGATGAGGTGATCGTGGTGGCTTCAGAAAAGCCAACCATAAAAACGGCCTTTGAATGTAATTATGAAGATATTAAGGAAGTCAGCCCAGGACATGCTTTAATCATTGATAAGCAGGGCAATTATGAGCACAAACAGTTCCTTGAGCCCCAAGAGAAAAAGGCCTGTAGTTTTGAGCGCATTTATTTTTCTAGGGGAACTGACCCAGATATTTATCGAGAGCGCAAAGAACTAGGTAGGTTGATGGTTCCTCAAGTCTTGAAATCGATCAATTTTGATTTAAAAAACACTGTTTTTTCTTATATACCCAATACTGCCGAAATTTCATTTTTGGGCATGATGTCAGGGGTTGAAGATTACTTAATAAGTAAGCGTAAGGAGATCATTATCGATCATAAGCCCACTGCGGACTCATTGGAAGATTTATTGACATTCAAGCCAAGAATAGAAAAACTAGTATTGAAAGATGCCAAGTTAAGAACCTTTATAGCAGATGCTTCACACAGAGATGAATTGGTAGCCCATGTCTATGATACTACTTTTGAAGTTATCCAAAAGGATAGAGATTCATTGGTCATTATTGATGACAGTATTGTACGAGGTACCACGCTCGAGAAAAGTATCTTGACCTTGCTGGACAACTTGAATCCTAAAAAAATTGTGATTATTTCATCTGCTCCACAGATTAGATTTCCTGATTGTTATGGTATTGATATGAGTAAAATGAAGGATTTTGTAGCCTTTAGGGCGGTGTTAGCCTTACTCATTGATGAGGGGAAAGAATATTTATTGGAAGACGTATTAGAAAAATGTTTGGCAGATAAAGATAAGGTAAACGAGGTCAATTATGTGAAGGAACTCTATGCACCTTTTTCTTATGATCAAGTATCTCAAAAGATTGCAGAGATTCTTAAACCTAAAAAAATGAAAGCCGGACTTGAAGTAGTTTTTCAAACGGTCGAGGGTCTACGCAAGGCATGTCCTGATCATCTGGGAAATTGGTATTTTACAGGTGATTATCCTACCAAAGGAGGAAATAGCGTAGTTAATGCTGCCTTTATTAATTTCATGAAGGGAGTGGAGATCAGGGCTTACTAAAAGCTTTGAATATTCAAGTGATCTTAAGACCTCAGATTGAGAAACTTTCGCCACATCCACAGGTGCGGCTTGCATTGGGATTTACAAATTGAAAACCTTTACCGTTCAATCCATCCGAAAATTCAAGTGTAGTACCTAGTAAATATAACAAACTTTTTCTATCTACGATGACTTTGACTCCTTGATCTTCAAAAACATCATCTTGCTCTGTAATTGTATCATCAAAAGCAATGTCATACATAAGACCAGAACAACCCCCACCTTTTACTGAAACACGCAAGTTGTGGGCATCACTGTAACCTTCAGCGTTGCGCAAAACCCTTATTTGATCTTTGGCTTTCTCACTTACATTTATCATTGTTACAAAAATAGTGTATTATCCGTCATATAAAATTATAAAACTGAGAAAAGTTCTTGTTTCTTTGTAAGGATAAATACTTGGTTTAAGATGATAAAAGTAGAACACATAGGCATTGCAGTAAAAAATATTGAGCAAGTAAATGCACTTTATACCAAGCTATTTAATCAAGGGCCATATAAGGAAGAGCGAGTGGATCAGGAGTCTGTGAACACCTCTTTTTTTCAGGTGGGACAAACAAAAATCGAATTTTTGGCATCTGAAAACTCTGAAAGTACCATTGGTAAGTATGTAAAAAAAAATGGATCAGGCATTCATCATATTGCTTTTGAAGTAGATGATATTCAATCAGAGATCAATCGATTGGAAGCCGAAGGATTTCATATGATATACAATCCAGCACGAAGTGGCGCTGATAACAAACTGGTGACCTTTATCCACCCTAAGGGTACAGATGGCATACTTATCGAGCTTTGTCAAGAAACTCATAACTCCAAATAATCCTCGAAAAATAGCTAATTACAGCTTTACTCGCTAGTGATAGTGAGCATATAAACTACTATTATTAGTGAGTCTTTTGACCAATGATAGCCATATCGAAACGACAGCATCATTTCTAAGTTTGTAATTATATCGCAAATAAAATTATACTAAAATAAAATGAATTTACTAAAACAAATCCTTATTTACGGAGGAACCGTAAGCCTAATTTTTCTTCTTAGTTGTGAGGAAGAAACAGTTACAGTAACGGAGGAAGTTATTGTTACAGATACTATTACTGTCACAGTAATAGAGACAGATACTATCTTAGTTGGATTTGCCGTTCCTGAAACATATCTCTTCACCCGTGATGGAGACACGACGGTATCGTATTCAGGTCAAACCACAAGACTAAAAATGGCCAAAGAAAAATTCAAAACTCGCCTAGAAATTGCAAAGAAAAAAAT
>CAJXAT010000094.1 GCA_913050055.1 uncultured Flammeovirgaceae bacterium
GCGTTAAGTTTATAATCACGAGCAAAAGTAAGATCCTTAAGATTTACTCCACCGTAACCGACTTAGCTAAGTTTCTTGGCTGATCAACATTGCAACCTCTAAGCAGTGCGATGTGATAAGACAGCAACTGCATAGGGATCACAGACAACAAGGGCATCAAACATTCTGGCGTATCAGGTACTTCAATAATAAAATCTGCCATTTTAGAAATCAAAAGATCTCCTTCAGTAACCACAGCAATCACGATGCCTTTCCTTGCCTTGATCTCCTGTATGTTGGATACAATTTTATCATAAGATTTATCTCGTATAGCAATAATAATGACCGGCATGTTTTCATCAACTAAGGCAATAGGCCCATGCTTCATTTCAGCTGCTGGGTAGCCTTCGGCATGGATATAAGAAATTTCTTTTAATTTCAAGGCCCCTTCTAAGGCGACTGGAAAATTATATCCCCGACCCAAATACAAAGCATTAGGAACCTCTTCAATAGATGCTGAAATTTCTTTTATCTGATCATTTTTCTCAAGGATTCGCGTGATCTTATTGGGAATTTGATGCAACGCTTCTAAAAGATCCTGATAAGCAGATAAAGAAATCGTTTGCTTACGCATGGCTACCCTCAAGGCAATCATGATTAGCACAGCAAGTTGACCTGTGAACGCTTTGGTTGAGGCAACGCCAATCTCTGGACCTGTGTGCAAGTAGGCACCTTCGTGGGTGAGCCTGGAGATAGAAGACCCTACTGAATTAACGACCCCTAAAATAATGGCTCCCATAGATTTAGCAAGCCCAATTGCTGCTAAGGTATCCGCCGTCTCCCCTGATTGAGATATGGCTATAATTATGTCTCCTTTCTCAATAACAGGATTTCGATATCTAAATTCAGAGGCATACTCCACCTCAACTGGAATCCTACATAAATCTTCAAGGAGGTATTCGGCAACCAAACCAGCATGCCAAGAGGTACCACAAGCAATGATAACTATCCTTTTAGCTTCAACCAGTTGCTCCGCATGTTTTTGAATCCCTCCCAATACTAATTTATGGGCATCAATGGAGAGTCTACCACGCATGGCATCTGCTATTGATTGGGGTTGCTCGAAAATCTCCTTAAGCATGAAATGATCATATCCTCCTTTTTCAATAGCTTCAAGTTCCAAATCTAACCTTTGAATGTAAGGCAACTGGGGAACATCTTGTAAATTTCTAATTTCATAGCCTTCGCGGGTGATCACAGCAATTTCTTCGTCATTCAAATAAATAACCTTATCTGTGTATTCTATAATAGGTGAAGCATCTGAAGCAATGAAATACTCCCCTTCACCTAGACCTAAAACCATAGGGCTTCCCTTTCTTGCAGCAATCAATCTATCTGGTTGGTCTTCTGATAAAACTACGAGTGCATAAGCGCCCACGATTTTGGATAATGCTACTCTCACCGCATCTCCGATCTGGAGCTGGCTGTTTTTTTGGATATCCTCAATCAAGCATACCACCACCTCCGTGTCGGTATCACTTTTAAAAGCATAACCTCGTAGTTCTAGATCAGTTTTAATGGCTGTATAATTTTCAATGATCCCATTATGAACGATGGATATTTTACCGCTTTCTGAAATATGTGGATGTGAATTGACATCATTGGGTATGCCATGTGTGGCCCAGCGCGTATGTCCTATACCGATGGCCCCTCGTAATTTGGTATCACCGATCTCCTTTACTAAGTCTTTGACTTTGCCTTGTTTTTTAAAGACCCTTAATCCCTCTTCAATCAGGGCAACGCCCGAGCTGTCATAGCCTCTATATTCCAATCTCCTTAACCCTTTGATAAGCACTCGAAAGGCATTTTTAGTTCCAATATAAGCTACAATTCCACACATATTAAATCAATTGACTTTGGTGTAATAAATTTTAACAGTCACTGATCCCCTTTCGACAAATGATTGATTGAGCGTTAATCTATCTTCTGCAATCATGACCAATTTTTCAAAGTAATCATTTTCTAAAAACGTCTTTCGAAGGTATTGATCTTCTAGAGACAAAGTAATCATGGAATTATAGGTTAATTCAGATACCTCGGAGATAACCGGTGAAAAAGCGCCTGTTCCGGAAATAAAGCTCTCTTCACTGAGTAAAAAATCATTGGCCGCTTGATTGAAGATCTCAACATAATTTAAACTACCTTGGGTCAGTCGGTCAAGGGAAGCAAATGCATTTCCATTTATACCTCCCACCTCATTGAATGTAAAAAAGTTTACCCTTTCTATAGGATCTATAGAAGCTTCAGTCAAACCAACTTCTAACTCTGCACTATTGATAATAAAATTCTCTGATTGATCCATAAAAAGTATTACCTCCGAAAAATCCAACACAGTAAATAAGCCATGCAAAGGATTAATAATCGTGAAAACATCAGCAAAGTGTAAGCTATCTAGATTTGAGATTCCTGCTAAATCTGTATTAGATTTATCTCTATTCAGCTGGGTGAAATGAAGATTACTAAACTTAAACTGAGTGATAAATAAAGAGTCATTAGGATCCCTCGAATAGACCAAAACCTTACTTTCATCCGAAGCAAAATCAAATGATACGAAGGCTTCATTTTCGGAAGCCGGAACAAAAGAAAAATTATTGCTATAATTATATAAATCTACTGATTCTAATCTTTTAATATCGCCGTAAAAATACCTTCCAAATTCAACTCCTGAAAAAGTCAATAAAGAATCCGTTTGATAAATGTTTTCTGTTACACCTTGAACCTTCTTATCTAAAGATAATTTTTTATTTGCTAGGTAAATTGCTTCTGAAAAGAGGGTATCACTCAATGTATATATATCTATATTGAAGATTGCTAAAGCATCTTTCATAAGCTGATCCTCAATTTTAAGCATAAAAACCACTGAATCTAGTGACAAGGTGTCCGCTATGACCGCACCCGAATCATATTTTAACTCAAAGTACGCCTCAGCAGCAAGTGTCCCCAAAAGCGGGTCTTCATAATCACCAACCAAAATAAAATCAGAATCATCTGTCCTTAAACTATCAATAAATATTTCACTCGTAGGTAAGTTGAATTCAATATAGCTCGTATTCGTAACCCCTTCCACATTCACATTGATGATGTTTTCATCTTGTTCGCAGGAAGAAGTAATTAATAAGAGCAGCCCTATGATTAAAAAACTCCCCTTATCCAATAAGCTCATTGTACAATTTATAATAAGATTCCTCGAAATTTTCATCTTGTTTGATATCATTAATATCATTTCCCTGTGAGAGGGTTTTTATCAAAGTTTTAAAACTAGCTGAAGCTTCTCCATCAGCATTACTTATGGCGTCGGCATATTGCATCCCTGTCTTAATAAAACCCTCATAATCTGCAGTTTTCAAGAGATCTAACATACTTTCCTCGATATCAATCATTTTGACTTTTTCGAGTAAGTCGTCTCCAAATACATGATTAAATTTGGTATCATGAACGGTAAACACCGTCTTTGCATTTTGGAAAATTGGATCGTTTTTGTAAGTTGTTTTGACATAAAGAGGAATTAAACTTGTCATCCAGTCATGACAATGGATTACGTCAGGTGCCCATCCCAACTTTTTAACCGTTTCTAAAACGCCTTTACAGAAAAATATTGCGCGTTCATCATTATCTTTATAAAAATTATCTTGCTTGTCATAAAAAACAGCCTTTCTATGAAAATAGTCTTCATTGTCTATGAAATATACTTGCAATTTAGCATTAGGGATCGAAGCGACTTTAATCACCAAAGGTTTTTCTTCATCTCCAACAGAAATGTTTATTCCGGATAATCGAACCACTTCATGCAATCTGTTTTTCCTTTCATTTATCAAACCAAACCTAGGTACGAGAATTCTAATTTCCATTCCTTTTTCTAACATAGCTTGTGGCAAGCTCCGGACAAAATCGGCTACCTCAGATGTCTTAAGAAAAGGATTAATTTCGCTAGCAACATATAAGATTTTAAAATTTGACATAACTAAGATATTTAATACTGTTTTACTTAAAAGAGTGTAAAATTACGATATTTTTACGGCATTATCAATTAAATGATTTCTTTATAAAAAACCATAATAGATTTTTTAGGTCCTTTTATGCTCAACGTAAATAAATTAACTTCTCTTGAAGAAGAATTGTCAAAAGTCTCTAAAAAGGGAATGAAAATAGGTCTTGTTCCCACGATGGGTGCTTTACATAATGGCCATATGGAATTAATCAAGCAAGCTCGCAGACATTCCGACTATGTTATCGTTAGTATTTTCATCAATCCTTTACAGTTTAACCAAGCTGAAGATTTTATAAATTATCCGTCCAACCTCTTAAAGGACTCCGATAAACTCAAAAATGCCGGCGTGAACCTCCTGTTCAATCCAGATGCAAAACTGATCTATCCAAAAAAACCTTCTGTGAAAATTGATTTTGGAGGTCTTTCTCGCAAACTCGAGGGTCGCTTCAGACTAGGTCATTTTGAAGGTGTTGGACTCGTGGTCATGAAACTCTTTAATCTCATCAACCCCAATATTGCCTTTTTTGGTTTAAAAGACATACAACAGTTCGTCTTAATAAAGCATATTGTCAAAGAATTTTCGTACCCCATAAAACTAGAAGGTATTCCAACTGTCAGGGAAGAAAATGGGCTGGCTTTGTCGTCTAGAAATGCTCTTCTATCTCCATCAGGCATAAAAATTGCGGCTCAAATTTATAAAGGCTTGATTTGGGCAAAAAATAATTTCGAAACCTTTCATGCCTCAGAAGCATTAAAAATTCAGCTCAATAATTTTTACCAAACACAAGAAGGATTATCCATAGAATATTGTGAAGTACTAAATTCGAATACATTCAAGCCGTTAAAATCCTTAGAAAGTGGAAAAAAAATAACCCTGTGCGTCGCAGCATATGTTGAAGGTGTAAGACTGATTGATAATATATTTTTACTAGAATAATATGACAAAATTATGTTCTTTGAAGTTTTCAAATATCAGAAGGCAACTATCGTTATTTCCAAATGGCATCAATTAAAAAATCATACCCGTCCATTTATTCTTACATTTAATTAGTGAAAACAACTCTATTTGATGAGGAAAATGATCCCTTTTTTAAAATTCTCTCTTCCACTATTATTAGGATTGGTATTACTTTTCTATGCTTTTAAAAATGTTCAACTGGATGATTTATTATCTAAGTTAAACCTGACTCGCTATGGATGGGTCATTGGGTCGATGCTACTGTCCTTAGTGGCCTATGTCTCTAGGGCTTATCGATGGCAGCTTTTACTGAGAGCCGCGGATCAAAAAGTAAATACTTTTAGATTGACTTTAGCCGTTTATGTGGGTTACATGGCCAACCTCGCTTTTCCAAGATTAGGAGAAGTAGTACGTTGTGCGGTTTTAAAGAAAACCAATCAGATACCCGTGAGTCTCAGTATTGGAACCGTAGTGACAGAACGCATTATCGATAGCTTGGTCTTATTCTTTTTTCTAACCATCGCTCTCCTTTTAGAGTTTGATTTAATTGTTACCTATTTTGAGAACATTTTTAGCACCTATCATATTCCCTTAGATGAAATAATCTATGCTGCACTAATTCTTTTAATTACTTTTAGTACTCTTGTTTTCGTGATTTTAAAAACAAATAAGTCCTGGTCCCAACGCATTAAAAAAATGGCTTTGGAAGTACTCAAAGGTATCTTGACCATCAAGTCTATTCAGAGTAAATCTCTTTTTTTAATCACAACAACGGTGATGTGGCTCACCTATTTTTTAATGTCCTATATGATATTTTTTGCGCTAGAAGAAACCTCAAGCCTCTCTTTAACTGCTGGATTCATGCTTTTAGTGAGTGGAGGCATCGCTTTAGCTTTACCGGTCCAAGGGGGTATTGGCACCTATCACGCCATGATTGCAATGATGCTGGGCTTATACGATATTGAAAATACAACGGGCCTTTTTCTCGCAACGCTACTGCATAGTTCTCAAATTTTATCCATAGTTATTTTTGGCGGAATCTCTTTAGTGATAACTTTAGGTATTGAAAAAAACAATCGTAATGACCTCAAATAAAATCATGAATCTCGGACAGGCCAAAAATGCCGTCAACACTTGGAAAAAAAACCAGCAATGTGTAGTTTTCACCAACGGTTGTTTTGATATATTACATTTAGGCCATGTTGATTATTTGGAGAAAGCTAAGCTAAAAGGGGACAAACTAATCATCGGATTAAATTCAGATAATTCAGTCAAAAAATTGAAGGGGAATCGAAGACCCATTAATCATCTAATGGCACGATCTAGAATGCTGGCTGCCATTGAATTCGTTGATTTGGTCATTGAATTTGATGAAGATACCCCTTTGATGCTCATCAATACCCTCCTGCCAGATGTCTTAGTGAAAGGTGGAGATTATACCAAAGAGAAAATCGTTGGCGCCCAAAGTGTTTTAGCGGCTGGGGGAACCGTCGCAGTCATTGAATTCACAGACGGATATTCGACTACTAAATTGATTGATCAACTTAAAAAATAATAGATGCTTTTTATAATAATTATAGGTTTTATGATTGCCAGCTGGGTAGTCAGCAAACGACTCAAGAATAAATTTAAAAAATACAGTCAAACCACCTTATCAAGTAATCTATCAGGCAATGAAATTGCACAATTAATGCTAAGAGATAACGGAATAGTAGGTGTACAAGTAATCTCCGTGGAAGGGCAACTTACCGACCACTACAACCCTGAACAGAAAACAGTGAATTTAAGCGCTGATGTCTTTCATGGGAGGTCAGCAGCAGCAGCGGCTGTGGCTGCACACGAGTGTGGGCATGTTGTCCAGCACCTTACAGGTTATAAATATCTCACCTTGAGATCTGTCATGGTCCCTGTTCAAAACATCAGTGCCAAGGTGATTAATTTTATCTTTTTGGCCATGTTTTTTGGGAGCATGTTCATGAATAATCTATTCTCTGTGGAATCCAGTATTCTGGTCATCATTGCCTGTTATACAATTTTCACCTTATTTGCATTTTTGACCCTTCCTATCGAATACGATGCCAGTAAAAGAGCGTTGGCATGGATCCAGAGTCGAAATATCGTCACGGAATCAGAACATGCGATGGCAAAAGATGCCTTGGACACCGCTGCGCAGACCTATTTGATTGCTGCACTGAGTTCGTTGGCAACCTTATTCTATTGGGTAATGATTTATCTCGGTGGGAGTCGTGATTGAAATACATTTAACAATCCTTATCTTGAATTTATTATGCATGCATAATAAAAAAATCTTATTTTTGATAGATGAATCAAATTACGTTCACTGAAGAACAGCAAAGTGTACAAGCAGCAGCCAAAGATTTCGCTGAAAAAGAATTACTCCCAGGAGTAATTGATAGAGACAATCAACAAATTTTTCCAACTGATCAAATAGCAAAATTGGGCCAATTAGGTTTCCTTGGTATGATGGTACATCCCAAGTATGGCGGTAGCGGTCTAGATGCAGTCTCTTATGTTTTAGCCCTACAAGAAATCTGCAAAGTTGAGGCCTCAGTAGGGACAATCATGTCGGTCTGCAATTCTTTAGTTTGCTGGGGACTTGAGCACTTCGGTGCTGAAATGCAAAAAGAAAAATACCTAATCCCTTTGGCCAAAGGAACGGCCATTGGAGCCTTTTGCCTTTCCGAACCCGAGGCCGGCTCGGATGCTACTGCCCAAAAAACAACAGCAGTCGATTGTGGTGATCACTATCTTTTGAATGGTACCAAAAATTGGATCTCAAATGGAAAATCAGCTACCTATTATTTGGTAATGGCTCAGAGTGATCCTTCAAAAAAACATAAAGGCATTAATGCTTTCATTTTAGAAAAAGGAATGCCTGGCTTTATGGTGGGTAAAAAAGAAGACAAGATGGGTATTCGTAGTTCTGATACGCATTCTTTAATGTTTCAAGATGTAAGGATTCCCAAAGAAAATAGAATAGGAGATGAAGGATTTGGCTTTACTTTTGCTATGAAAACCCTAGATGGCGGTCGTTTAGGAATTGCCGCTCAAGCCGTCGGTATTGCGACTGGTGCCCTTGAACGTGCCATTGCTTATACGAAAGAAAGGTCTTCTTTCAATAAAAAAATAAGTGAACATCAAGGTATCCAATTTAAATTAGCCGAAATGGCAACAAAGGTGGAGACGGCTCAGCTTATTACTTTGAAAGCGGCGCAACTTAAAGATGCCAATGAAGACTACGCCCAAGAGTCTGCAATGGCCAAACTGTACGCCTCTGAGGTAGCCATGTTAGTTTCCACTGATGCCGTGCAAATTCATGGAGGTTATGGCTATGTGAAAGAATTTCATGTTGAACGTTTGATGCGAGATGCCAAAATCACAGAAATCTATGAGGGCACCTCGGAAATTCAAAAAATAATTATTGCGCGTAATCTCTTGAAATAATTATATTTTACCCTTGCCTAGATTAATTTTATTTCAAAATAACGTTTTATTTATTTGATTTTCACTTAGAACGAAATATTTTTTTGATCCAGCTACCAACAATAAATCATTTTACAATTTACTGCATTCATGGAACAATACAATCACATCATCAATGCCCTCTCAGCTAAATTTGCCTCTTCTTATGATATTAATATTTTAAATCCTTTATACATTACAGATTTTTATGATGTTGATAACACCCTTATACTGGCAAAGTCTAGTGAATTATATTTTGGTGAAAACTTAAATGTAGTACGCCCAGACCAGATTCTTTTTGTTCCGGGAGGTAGGTCAACAAATATTGCTTCTGGCGCTAAATATGGGCCTATAAAGACCAAAGATTGATCAAAATTTTTGAATTTATAAAAGGTAATCTTGACGCTGATTTATCTAATAAGCAATTGGTAAAAGTAGTGGGTGTTTCTGAAGATTATGTGGATCAATATTTTAAAATGCTTACCGTAATTAATCCACAGGATTATGTAGAAGATCAACGAATGGGAAAGGCAGTTGTCTTACTGAGAACAACCAAAAAATCGATCTAAGACGTAGGAAAAAATCTAGGCTACAAAGATACGGCCTGTTTTTTCAGTCGATTTAAAATGATGTTTGGTACCACTGCACTGAAAATGACAAACAGAGAGTTAATGATTGTTCCCTAACTAGCCCTCAGTTTTCTTAGTCCCTGTTATCTCCTTATATATTTTTTTGAGAATTAGGGGCATCTGATTCAGTATAAAGGCATATAGAACACCTCCTAAAGAGCCCCTTCTGTGAAACGAGCTTTCTTTATTTTTCACTTTCTTAGCAGCCTTTTTTTGGGGCCTGAACAGTAAATATCCCAACCCTATAAAAGCGGTAGCTAAACTAATGCCTAAAAGTCTCGAATACCATTTCTTCTCGAATCTCTGAGATGTCTTAACTAGGTTTGAACGCAACAACTCCTCATCTGATTTCAATTGTGCTTTTATATTATCGTACTTACTAGAGTGCTTACTCATGGTTTTTTTTATAACTGGATTCAATGATCGCTTCTTCCAACCAATTTTGAATTTTTCCAGATCTGACCATCCATACAACCATGATGATCATTAAGAAAAAAAAGGCACTCGCAATAAAATATCCCCAATAAGCACTCATTAAAAACTCATTAAAAATAACCGCTATCCCCAGAGCTAAAAAAATTAGCATCAGCAATGACAAGATTACCAACGTTAAAAATAAAATCGAACCTGCCAAAAAGGTAGAAAATTTTGAGATCACCTCAAGTTTTACCTGATCACCTTTGACCTTTATTAATGAGATTATTTTGTCTATCAGGGAATTCACTTTTAATTACTTTACTAGAATATAACTATTTTTAGTGATTTTTTTCTTTTTTTAGCAAAAATCTATCTCTTAAGCATTAATGGTTAAGCTCTTGAATAGTTAACCAGCTCATCAAGCCCATACCGATCTTCATAGCATCTTCATCTATGTTAAAATGAGGAGTGTGTACACCGGAGACAATAGATTTTGCTTCGTTTCGGGTTCCCAATCTATAAAAGCACCCCTCGACATTTTGAGAATAAAAAGAAAAGTCCTCGGAAGCCATCCATAAATCTAAATCAACAATATTCTCAGCACCTAAATATTCTTGAGCAGCTGATATATTCCTATCAGTGTAAGCAGGATCGTTGAATAGATAGGGATAACCCTTCTCAATTCTCACTTTACATTTTGCTCCCATAGATGCTGCTATCCCCTCTGCCATATGAGTAATTAACTTCAATGCTTCAGCCCGCCATTTTTCATCAAACGTTCGGAAGGTTCCCGCCACATCGACATAATCAGGGATCACGTTCGTGGCTCCTTTACCTAATATATTTCCGAATGAAAGTACAGAAGGTGTTTTAGGGCTAGACTTACGGCTCACAATCTGCTGCAGAGCAATTAAAATATGACTGGTGATAATAACCGGATCCACGAGTTTTTCGGGCATGGCCGCATGGCCCCCTTTTCCCTCAATCGTCAAATAAATTTCATCAGAACTTGCCATGTACTTCCCCGGACGAAAGCCTACTTTTCCCGCCTCTATAAAAGGCATGACGTGCTGTCCTAAAATAGTTTCTGGAATTGGATTCTCTAGAATCCCTTCTTTGATTAATAAGGAAGCTCCCCCAGGAGTTTTCTCCTCACCCGGTTGGAAAATGAATTTGACGCTTCCCTTAAATTCAGATTTTAATTGGGACAGAATCTTTGCCACCCCTATCAAACATGAGGTATGGACATCATGTCCGCAAGCATGCATGAGACCCTCATATTTAGATTTATAATCAATTTCATTTTTTTCTAAAATGGGAAGTGCATCTATATCTGCCCTTAAGGCAATATTTTTACCTGATCTCGATCCCTCAAGTAGAAAAGTAACTCCAGTTTTAGCAATTCTTTGAATATTCTCTATCCCTATTTCTCTCAGTTTGTTCTCAATAAAATCTGCCGTATGGTACTCTTCAAAAGATAATTCAGGATGCTGATGTAAATGTCTTCTAAATGTCCGAATTTCTTCAAAAAAAGACTCAGACATGGATTTAATGCTTTTAACTAGTTCACTCATCTGGTCCTATAATTGGGATTTTTTCTGCTATTACTATAGATTTAGGAAAGGTCTTTTTAATATCATTTAAAAACCTCGTAGCGGCTAACTTTTCATAAAATGCGCCGATTTTTATTCTATAATTGGGTTGATTATAGGTCAAACTAATGGGCACCTCTGGGTAAACATCTTGACAATAATTATGAATATCAAGGGCTTCATCTCTATTAATATTGGAGTAAACTTGGATGACAAATCCATCTCTTACATTAAGCTTTTTGTTTTGAATAACTATTAAATTACTGATACTATCGAT